>DATFTF010000311.1:0-4645 GCA_035262245.1 Thermoanaerobaculia bacterium | reverse complement strand
TCCCCGCAACTGAAGGCGTGTCCATTGCTGTGGGTCAGAGTACACCGGAAGCGTGCGCTCCAAGGCGTGCCCCAAAGCGCCGGGGTGGAAATCGTCGAACAGGATTCCCGTTCCCGCGGGCTCCCCGACATCGCGAATCGTATCCGCCAGCCCCCCGGTCCTGCGGGCCACCGGGACGGCGCCGTAGCGCATCGCGATCATCTGGGTCAGGCCGCACGGCTCGTATCGGGAGGGAATCAGAAGAGCATCCGCGCCGCCATAGATGCGCCGCGCGTACGGAGCGTCGAAGCGCAGCCGGACGCTGGCCCGGCCGCGGTGGGCAAGCTCGAGCTCGGCGAAGCCTCTCGCGAGCGCGGGATCGCCGGTCCCCAGCAGAACGAACTGGCCTCCCGCGTCGAGCCATCGCGCGACCCCCGGCCCGGCGATCTCCAGCCCCTTCTGGGAATCGAGGCGCGAAACGACGCCCAAGAGCGGCCGGCGAACGTCGCGATCCAGTCCGGCCTCTTCCTGGAGGGCCACTTTGTTCCCGCTCCGCCGCGGGAGAGTCGCGATGCCGAATGTCTGCGCCAGCGCCGCATCGGTCTCCGGATTCCAGACCTCCGTGTCGATGCCGTTTAAGATTCCGAAGAGCCGCTCGCGCCGCGCATACAGAACGTGCTCCAGCCCGTTGCCTCCCGGACTCGTTTGGATCTCCCGCGCGTAAGTCGGGCTGACGGTGGAGAGATAGTCGGCGGCCACCAGGGCGACGCCGAGCAGAGAGTCGCGGAAGCGCTCCGGCAGGGCGAAAACGGCGTCCGCGCGCGTCAGCCGGTAGGCCGCCAGATGCCGTCCGGCTCCCTCGCCGGCGTACGGAAGGTTGTGGATCGTGAAGAGCGACGTTACGGAAGAGAAGAAGGGGTTCCCGCGTCCGTGCGTCGCCAGCCAGTAGATCGCCGCCCCGGCGTGGTAGTCGTGCGCGTGCACGACGTCGGGTTTCCAGTTGAGAGCCTGGGCGGCCCACAGTCCCGCGAGCGCGAAGAAAATGAACTTCGGCCCGTCTTCGTCGATCGACGAGCCATAGATGCGGTCGTCCTTGGGAATGGGCGGTCCCGTCACGAGCCAGACCGGCACGCCCTGGATCGCCGTCTCGAAGATCTCCGCGGTCTGATCGCCTCCGGAGTGCGGGACGGGAAACATCGTGCGCCACCGCGGCTTCAATCCCAGCCAGTCGATGGACCCGTAGCCGGGAATCGCGATGCGGACCTCGTGCCCCAGGGCCACGAGGGCGCCGGGCAAAGAACCGACGACATCGGCCAGTCCGCCGACCTTGACCACGGGTGCCGCCTCCGCCGCGAGGAAGAGGATTTTCATGATCGCGGGGCGCTCTCCGCCGGAAGCGCCGGCGCCGAGGCAGCGGGGAGGGTCACGTCCGGGGCGGCCACAATCATTTGCTCACGCCGGAAGGACCCCCGGGCGGCGCGGATCTGCCTGCGCCAGCCGGGACGCCTGCCGTCTTATTGAATGGACACGACGACGCCGTTCTCGAAGACCACCGTCTTGCCGACGGCGGAATAGATCCATTTCTCCCGAGTCCCCCCGGAGTCCATCGTTTCGCTACGTGTTTCCGAGGGCGGTCCGAGAAGCGCACGCACTTGGTCGGCAGTCATGTTCTCGGTGATCTGCGCTCCGCCGGATGCGGAGTCCGCGGCGCCCTGGGCCGTCTCCCGCGCCGTGTCCCGCTGCGCGCTGGTTTTCGCGGCGCCGCGGGCGCGCTCGATCGGAGCGCCCGTCGAGGCTCCCTCGGGCTCGTGCCTGGCGAGAAGACCGGACTTGGAGAGGACCCACGCCGCAAGCACAAGGACGATCAGAATCGCGAACAAACGTCCCAGAGACATACTCGGTCAAATTTTACACGCGCTATCGAACGGTTTGGAATCTCAAAGACTTGGGTAGAACACCCGCTCGGTACGGCCCGAGGGTTGCGCTCGCCGCGGCGACACCGGGGTAACGAAAGTCCCGTCGAGTTGACTCGATTTTCGGCTACGACGTAGTCTTGGCGCCAGGTCCGGTTCTTGAAGCCTGTACAGCGGCGGTTCGTCCAGTCGGGAAATCTGTCTCTCTCGGTCTTGAGCCATCCTTGAAATCTGTCGATCCCACCGAAGCCGAAGAAGAGAAGGAAGAATCCATGCGAGATGCTCAAAGAGAATCCGCCAGAAGACCGCGGATGTTGCGCGTGTACGTCCTGTGCTCGACGATCGCGGTCCTCGCGATCGGCGTGGGCGCCCCGGCCGCGGCAGCCCTTCCTGCCGCCAAGGCGGCGGCCAAGCGTAGCGTTGATGATCTTCCTGCGGATGTCGCGCAGCAAATCGTGGCTCTCGAATCGGAGAAGGCCACGCGCACGGCCGCGGAACAGAAGATGGATTCTCAGCTTCTGCAGGCTTTTCGCGAATCGCAGGGCAAGCCGATGGCCGCGGGCGTCAACCTCCAGCCGGCCAATGTCTATGCCGACGACACCGGGAACCTCTTCGTCGACGTCAGCGCTCGAACGGGCGCGCAGCTCGACACCCTCGTCACCGAGATCGAAGGCCTGGGTGGCAAGGTCGTCTATCCATCCTGGCAGTACAAGACGCTGCGGGCGCGCATCAACATCTCGATGGCCGAGGCGATCGCCGGCCTGCCGGAGGTCAAGTTCATCGGACCGGCAATCGGCTCCCTGCACAGCCAGGCCGCGCAGGAGTCGGGCGTGGCCCGCCATGGCGAACGCGTTCGGCCGACGTTCGCCGAGAGAGCGGACCGCGTCGCGGCCGAGCTCAAGGCGACGCTTCACAGCGCGGGCATCCGGCGGCTCCTGACCGGGAGCGTCGACTCGGAGGGCGATCGGGCCCACCGCGCCGACGATACCCGCAACACGTTCGGGTATCTCGGAGGGGGCCTGCGCATCGGTGTCCTCTCCGACAGCTTCAACGCGACGGGCGGGGCGGCCGCCGACGTCGCGAGCGGCGATCTGCCGGGTCCGGGCAACCCCTTCGGCCATACGACGCCGGTCACCGTCGTTCAGGATTTCGGGACCGGCGCGGACGAGGGACGCGCGATGCTCCAGATCGTCCATGACGTCGCGCCGCTCGCGCAGCTCTTCTTCGCCACGGCCGATGTGAGCGAGGCCGGCTTCGCCTCGAACATTCAGGCGCTGCGCAACGCGCCGAACAACTGCGACATCATCATCGACGACGTCTTCTACTTCGACGAGCCGGTCTTCCAGGACGGGATCGTCGCGCAGGCCGTGAACACCGTGACCGCTTCCGGCGCGCTCTACTTCTCCTCTGCCGGCAACGAGGGCAACGTCGTCGACGGCACCGCCGGCTACTTCGAGGGCGACTTCAACGACGCCGGGTCGCCGGCCTTCACTTTTCCCGGCGGCGCCAAGTCCGGAACGATCCATAACTTCGGCACGGTCGCCTCCCCGCTCAACGGCGACATCCTCACCGCCCGCGGCCTCGTCTACAACCTGAACTGGTCCGATCCGTCGGGTGCGTCGGCCAACGACTACGACCTCTTTCTGGTGAGCTCGACCGGCGTGGTCAAGGCCTCCTCGACCAATATCCAGAACGGCACCCAGAATCCGTATGAGGCGATCGCCCCGCCGAGCCTTGCGGCGGGCGATCGCCTGGTCGTGTTCAAGACAAACGCGTCCGCGGTGCGTGCGTTCGCCCTCAACACGCTCCGGGGCGGCCTGACGGTGGTGACCACGGGTCAGACGCACGGACACTCCGCCGCGGTGAATGCCTTCAGCGTGGCCGCGACGCCGGCCGCCGACGCCTTCGGCCCCGGTTCGCCGACCGGCCCCTTCCCCGGATCCTTCGTGGCGAGCGACAAATCCGAGCTCTTCACCTCCGACGGCCCGCGCCGCGTTTTCTTCAACGCCAATGGAACGGCGATCACGCCGGGCAACGTGCTCTTCGGCACCAACGGAGGCGCCGTCCGCAACAAGCCGGACATCACCGCCGCCGACGGCGTTTCCACGACGCTCCCGTCGGGGTCCGGACTCAATCCGTTCTACGGGACATCGGCCGCCGCGCCGCACGCCGGCGCCATCGCCGCGCTGCTCCGGTCCGCCAATCCCGCGTTGACGCCGGCGCAGATCCGCACGATCCTGACCACGACGGCGCTCGACATCGAAGCGGCGGGCTACGACGTCGACACCGGATTCGGCATCGTTCAGGCCTTTCAGGCCATGCAGGCCGTGTCCCCCGCGCCGCAGGGCAACGTCGTCCTCGGCACGGTCACGCCTTCGGAGGCGGCGTTCTCCAACGGCAACGGCAATATCGATCCGGGCGAGACGGGCCAGCTCGTCGTGCAGCTGACGAATCCCGGAATGGCCGTCGCGACTTCCGTCAGCGCCACGCTCTCGACCTCGGCGGCCGGCGTCACGATCGGCCAGGGCACCGTCTCCTACGGAACGATCGCCGCGGGCGGGAGCGCCAGCAACAGCGGCTCGCCATTCACCTTCTTCGTCGGCTCCTCGGTCCCCTGCGGCACGGTGATCCCGTTTACCCTGACCGTCACGTTCGCCGGAGGTCCGAGCCCGCAGATCTTCAAACTGACGGTCACGGTCGGACGCGGGACCGGAACGATCTCATCGACACTGGGAACGACGCCGCCCACCGGA
>DATFTF010000310.1:0-2058 GCA_035262245.1 Thermoanaerobaculia bacterium | reverse complement strand
TCGCGGGAGTCTCTGGTGGTGACCTCCCTCGAGGTGGACCGGCGCAGCGGCCGGCTTTATGTGGGGACCGAAGGGGAAGGTGTTTTCTATTCGGACGATCATGGGCAGACCCTGGAGAGTGGATCCGTGGGCCTGGCCGAAGGGCGCGTGAGCGACCTCGTCCCCGATCCCAGCGAGCCGGCGCGCGTCTTCTTCTTCCGGGCTTACGGCGGAGAGGAGAGCGGTGTCTGGGAGGCTCAGGGCATGCGGGTGCGCCGCGTCTCGGTCGATCCTCTGCCGCCCGCGGCTTCGCTCGCGGCGTTTAAGGACGCGGCGGAAAAGACCGTTCTGGTCCTCTCGTCCTCTTCCGGCGTGCGATTCTCGCGGGACGGCGGCCAGCACTGGTCGGCCCTGACCGGCGCTCCACCGGGGACGCCCATCGCGCTCTTCGGGGCTCCCTTCCCGACGCCGATTCTCGTGACCTCGGCGGGGGTGTTCCGGGCCACCGACGGGGCTCGGCGCTTCGACCCGATTCCGGGAGCGCCGGCGGCGCCCGCCGCGGCCGAGCTTCTGCTGGGGCCCGACGGTCAGCCGCTGCTCCAGGTGCGCAGCGCCGAGGGCCTCGAGCGCTGGAACGGCCAGATCTGGAGCCCTTACCGCCAGGGCGTGCTCAAAGGCGGTCTCTTCCTGCGGGAGAGCGGAAGCGCTCCGGCCGTGTCCTACAGCACGCTCGAGGACATCGACGGAACCCTCGTCTGGCAGGAAGGGAGCAGGAAGCTCTCGCTGACCGCCCCGCGCCCGGGGCTGGCTCTGGCTGCGGCGGCCTCCGCGCCGGGGGGGCTGGTGTACGTCGGGACGACGGGAGACGGACTGTACTTGTTCGAGCCATGACGGAGCTGTCAGCAGCTTTCAGCCAGGCACGGGGTCCGTTGTTTTTCTGGCTGAGAGCTGAGAGCTGAGAGCTGAGAGCTACTTGACGTCCACGAAACGAATCACCGTCCCCACTTCCACCTTCTCCCTCTTCGCCATTCCTGCCGCGATCTCGAGCACGCTCGTGGCCGGCTGGTTGGGTCCGTAGGTGGGGCAGGGATCGGCCTTGCAGGGAGGCGTGTTCTCGGACACGAAGAGAACTTTCCCCTCGCGGTCCATCCAGATCATGTCGAGCGGGATCATGGTGTTCTTCATCCAGAACTGGTGGACCGTGTTGTCGGGAAAGAGAAAGAGCATTCCGGATTTCTCAGCCAGGCTCTCCCGAAACATCAGTCCCTGCACCTGCTCTTCGGGCGTACGCGCCAGCTCGACCTTGTAGGCCGCGCCGGAGGGCAGGACGACGCGTGGCCCGGCGGCCGCCGGCGCCGCGGTCGGCTTGGGGGTCTCGCGCGGCGCCGCTCCGCAGGAACCGGCGAAGAGTCCCGACGCAAGAATGGCCGCGCCGAGGAACGCACCGCGCCGTCCGCGCCTCACTCCACTTCTCGGCGTTCCCGCTGCGTTCCCGGCGTTTCCGGCGTTGCGCGCGAGCGCGCTCACGCCTGCGTCGCCTCGGGCGGCGCCTCCTCCCCCTCGTAGACGTCGTCTTTCTTCACCAGGTTGTATTTCTTGGCGTAGTAGCGAAACGAGCGGAAGGACATCCGCAGAAGCTCGGCGGCTTTTGTCTGGACGCCCTCGCACCGGTCCAGCGCCTCGCGCATCAGGCGCTTGCCGACAGCTTCCAAGTAGGCTTCGAGGTTGATGCCCTCGGCCGGCAGGCTTTCGAAGTCCGGAACCCGGGTGCGGACGCCGAGCGCGATCGCCTCCGGAAGCGAGGAAACGGTGATCACCGGCCCGGCCTCCAGCGCCACCGTCCGCTCCAGCGTGTTCTCGAGCTCCCGCACGTTGCCGGGCCAGGGGTAGGCCTCCAGAAGCCTCATGGCCTCCGTCGAAATCTTCTTCTCCGGAATCTTCTGCTCCTTGCAGATCTTGCCGATGAAGTGCTGGGTCAGGGGCGCGATGTCTTCCACGCGGGCCCGAAGCGGGGGAAGGGCGATCGGAATGACGTTGATCCTGTAGAACAGATCTTCCCGGAACTTTCCCTCCGCCACC
>DATFTF010000309.1:0-6951 GCA_035262245.1 Thermoanaerobaculia bacterium | reverse complement strand
AATTGCTTTGGCCGTCGCCGGATACTTTCTCTGGATCAAAGGCATCAACGAGGACATCGAGCGGCAGAAGGTTCAGCTGCGCGGGCTTCAGGACGAGATCTCCAAGGGCCGGGCCGCCGAGCGCAAGCTCGCGCAGTTCCGCGAGGAGGTCAAGAGGCTGGAGCTCGAGCTCGGGAAGCTGTTGCAGATCCTTCCTTCCTCACGCAATACCGAGGAGTTGATCAAACGGATCGAGACGCTCACGCGCCAGGGAGACTTCACGTTGAAGCGGTTCACTCCGGGAGAGCCGGTGAACAAGGACTTCTACGCGGAGTATCCGATCGACATTGCGCTCGATGGGACGTACCACAATCTCGCTCTCTTCTTCGACCGGATGAGCCGTTTTTCGCGCATCATCAACGTGGAGGCGCTGAAGGTCGGGGCGCTGGGAGCGCCGGGTAAGTCGATCGCCGCCCAGTTCACCGCCAAGACCTTCATCTACACCGGCGAGGAGGGCGGAGGGGCGGGCGCTCCGGGAGCAAAGCCCGGTGGGCCCAAGCAGCCACCGGCAGCCAACGCGCGGGCTCTCAAGAGCCGGGCCGAAGGGAAGGGAATCGAATGACGAACGCCCGGTTGGCCTTGCTCGCCGCGTCGGCCTGGTTGATCTCGGGGCTTCTCTCGGCCCAGGCCGTCAAGCAGGCGCCGCCTCCCACGCCCACGCCGACGACGCCTTCCGAGGCGCTCCCCCAGACTCTCCTGGAAGAAGACGAGTTGGCCAACGCCGGGCGTGCGTACACCTACGATCCGGCCGGGCGGCGCGATCCTTTCCGCTCGCTTCTGGTCCGATCCGAGAACCGCGCCGGAGGGGCGCGTCCTCCGGGGATTGCCGGGATCGCGGTCGACGACGTGATCATCCAAGGGATCTGGAAGACCAAGGCCGGTTACCTCGCTCAGATCCGGGGAACGGACAACAAGAGCTATCTGCTCAAGCCGGGCGATCTCCTCTATGACGGAGAGGTCACGCGCATCGGTCCCAATGAGGTCAGCTTCCGGCAAAACTTGAACGATCCGCAGAGCGTGAAGCCGTTTCGGGACGTGACGAAGCAGCTCAATGCGACCATCAAACAGTGACGATTTGCGAGCGATGACGGCTTCCAACGGGACGGGAGGAGCGATGCGAATGGCATGCAGGAGGAGCGCGATCGTCATCACCACTCTGATGATGGCGGCGGTGTTCGGCTGCGCTTCGTCGACCGGAGGGCGCGGCGCCCAACCGACGGACGGAACGCCCGTTCCGGCGGCAAGCTCTCCGGCCGCCGCATCGCATGGAGGCTCCACGGTTCAGGAGGCGGCTTTCAACGAAGACAGCGACGGAGCCCGTCTGGTTCTCTCCTCCGACGCGCCGTTGTTGTACACGGCCTACGAGCCTCGTCCGGACACTCTGGTCGTCGACCTTCCCGGCAGCACACTTTCCGATCACTTCGTGGCTCCGTCGGCCTCGGGTGACCTGGTGACTTCCGTGCGCGTCGAGCCGATTACCGAAATGGGCAAGCGTCTGACCCGCCTCACCATCGCCCACAAGGAGGGGGCCCGGTACGACGTCCATACCGTGGGCCAGGGCCTGGCGGTGACTTTCGATACGACGTCGACGACCGCCTCGGCCGAGACGCCAGCGACGCCGCCGGCGACTGCTCCGGCGGTTTCCGCGGCGCCGGCGCAGCTCGCACCCGCACCCGTGGCGGCAAACGCAGCAGCCTCTGCGCCGGCTCCGGCCCGCGTCGAGATTGCGCATGCGCTCGAGGAAGTGCGAGTGGCCTCGGCGCACGGTGAGCTGACCGTGTCGCTGCTGGGAGACGGAGCGCTTCAGGCGCGAGACTTTACGCTGGAGAATCCGCCGCGAATCGTCATCGATCTCCCGGGAGTCAAGAACGAGGTCCGCAAGCGCGTCATCCCCACGTCGGGAGGGCAGGTCTCTCGGATCCGCATCTCCCAGTTTCAAACGACTCCCGAGCTCGTGACGCGAGTGGTGATCGACCTGACGCGCCCGACGCCGCACGCCGTGCAAGCCGACGGTGAACGCGTGGCGATCGTGGTGGGCCGCGCGGGCGCCCCGTCTGCCGCGGCGCGGCCCGAGCCGGCGCGCACGACGATCGCCTCCGAGCCTGCTCATCCGGTCGATGCGAAGCCCGAGCCTGCCGCTCCGGCGCCCGCTGTTGCAGAGGCCTCGTCCTCTGCGGCTGCGCCCCCGCACGCGGCGGAGGCCGCGGCGCCCCCGACCCAGACGAATACGGCCGAGATGAAACCGCCGGCGGAGACGTCCGCAGCGGTCAAGCCCGCCACGAACGTGAATCCGACGCCAGCGCAACCCCTCGCGCCCGTAGCGGATGCGCACTCCGCTCCGGCGGATGCATCCGCCGCGCCCCCGGCCGCCTCTCCGGCTCCGCCCTCCGCAGACGCGCTGCGCTCGGCGCGCAAGCCGGCGTCTCCGACCCCGGCGAAGGCCAACTCCCGGAAGTCGGACCGCGACGAGGCGCTCTTCGAGGCGGCGGCCGCCGTTCTGGCGCAGGAGGAGGCGGCGCATCCGGTGCAGGAGCAGAACTCCAAGTTCCAGCCGAGGACGATCGCCGAAGGGCAGAGCCAGTTCACCGGCGAGCCCATCTCCCTCCATCTGAAAGACGCGGATATCAAGGATGTTTTCCGCACGATCTCCGAGCTGACCCAGTTGAACATCGTGGTCGACCCCGAAGTGCGCGGCACGGTCACCGTGGACCTGGAGGACGTTCCCTGGGACCAGGCCCTCGATCTGATCCTCAAACAGAACGGTCTCGGCTACGTGCTGGAAAACAACATCATGCGGATCGCGACGACGGGCAAGCTGCAGGCGGAACAGGCCGATCGGGCCCGCCTGGCCGAGGCGCGGCAAGCCGCGGAGCCGACCCGCACGGTCATCAAGAAGCTCTCGTACGCCAAGGCGGGCGAAATCACGCCCTCCATCAAAAGCGTGATGTCCCGGCGTGGCGACATCGTCGTGGACACGCGAACCAACACGCTGATCATCCGGGAGATCCCGACCTATCTGCCGGCGGTCCTCCAACTGATCGAGAACCTGGACACCGCGACGCCGCAGGTCATGATCGAGGCCCGGATCGTTGAAACCACCAAGTCCCTGGGGCGCAGCCTGGGGATCAACTGGGGAGTCAACGGGGTCGCCGACGTGGCTCACGGCAATACGACCGGCCTGACCTTCCCCAGCACCATCGACTTCCGTTCGCCTCCGAGCAACGGATTCCGCGTTCCCCTGCCCGCCGGTCCGCCGGTCATCGGGGCGACGTTCGGGAACATCCTGAACACCTTCAGCCTGGACGTGGCGATCACCGCGGCCGAGAACCAGGGTCTCCTGAAGATCATCTCCTCGCCGAAGGTGGCGGCGTTGACCAACACCTCCGCCTCGATCCAGTCGGGTGTGCAGATCCCGGTTCAGACCAACGTGAACAACACGACGACGGTCATCTACGTCGATGCCACGCTGCGGCTCCAGGTCACACCCCAGATCACCAACGAGGGGACCATCCTGCTCACGGTCAACGTTCAGAAGCGTGAGCCGGCGGTGGCCCTGAACCTCGCCCTGGGCAACAACGTGCCCCTGACCGTCCGCCAGTACACCGGCGAGATCCTGGTTCGCGACGGCGGCACGGCCGTCATCGGCGGCATCTTCCAGATCAACGATCAGGATCAGAACAACATGATTCCGGGCGTCTGGAAGATTCCCATTCTGGGCAACCTGTTCCGAAACAAAACCCGTACGGAGAAGCACGACGAGCTTCTGATTTTCATCACGCCCCGGATCATCCGGTCGTAAGAGGGGTGAGAGCCATGAAGAAACTTTGGATTCCGCTCCTGACCGCCGCGGCGTTGGTCTTTCCGGGCTGCACGAACAAACAGTCGGAGACCGAAGCGCCTGTCTTCATCACGGTCGACATCACGCTGCAGCCGGGATTCATCGACGTGGGCACACCCGCGCCTGTGCAGATCTCGACCTTGACTCTGACGTCGCATTTCAAGAGCGACATCGCAACGGATCCTCAGGGCTTCGCCAACTTTCGCTGCGAGAGTTACTCGGTGCACTTTCATCGAACCGATGGGGGAACGATTGTGCCGCCGGACCAGACCTTCGGATGCGGCGTGATCGTGCCCTCCGGGGGAACTGCGACCCTGTCCAACTTCCCCATTCTCCCGGTTTCGGCCATTCAGGGTTCGCCCTTCGATCAACTCTTGCCGTTCAACGGCGGAGTCGATCGGGAGACGGGCAAGACCGAGATCCAGATGGCCTTCGACCTCACGTTCTTCGGGCACACGGTCGCGGGCCAGCGCGTCAAAAGCGAGACCGCCACGGGGCTCCTCCTCGCCGTCGATTCGGCGGTGACTCCGCTTTCGCGAAAGACCATTCGATAGGGGGCTCAACATGCGCCGGATCGCCTTTGTACTCCTGGCATTAGGGCTCGCCGCGGCCTATTGGGCCTGCTCCTCGGACGCCCCGGCGCCCACCCCTCCCGGCGGGCCTCCGGGTCAGAAGAATTCCGCGCTGACGATCTCGCTCTTCACGACCAACGCTAACCCCGTAGCGAACACGTGCACGCTGATCCAGGCCGTCGTGACCTTCAACGGACAGGCGGTCATCGACGGCACCGGTGTCCAGTTCTCCTCGGATCTCGGGACGTTTGCCCAGAACGCGGCCCCGACCATCTCCATGGTGACTTCGAAGGGAACCACCGTGGCGACGCTGTGCTCGACCTCCGCCGGAACGGCGACGGTGACGGCGTCCGCGACAGTCAACGGCGTGTCGGCGAAGTCGGATCAGCTCAAGATCGTCTTCCAGCCCGGAAACGCTTCGGGACCGTTCTTCACGTTCTGTCAGCCCTCGAACGGTCCGAATACCGGCGGCACCACTCTGGTCATCAACGGCGGCCGGTTCCCGGGGGACGCCTCGAGCGCGAAGGCGACCTTCACGGCTGCCGGCGTGACCCACGAGGCGCTGGTCACCAGCGTCACGCCCACCGCGGTCACCGTTGTCACGCCCGCGTTTCCTGAGGCGACCGCCCCATCCGTTCCGATCACCATCAACCTGACGCTGGCCGGTGTCGTCGTCACCGTGCCCAACTGCTTCTCCTACGGCACCGCGTCCTCCGCTCCGACCATCACCGCGATGCTCCCGGCTTCGGGCACCAAGGACGGCAACACCCGCGTATCGATCATCGGAGGCGGTTTCGCCGCCCCGCTCCAGGTCTTCTTCGTTGCCGCGGGCGTTCAGGTCGAAGTGAACGTGGTGTCGATCAGCTACAACACCATCGTGATCACGACGCCGCCCTCGACGGCCTTCGGGATTCCGGTTCCGGTGAATTCTCCAATTGACGTGCGCGTCCACGAGGTGAACTCGCAGCCCTCCGCCGATGCGATCCTGACCGGCGGCTGGAAGTACACCGAGCCGCTCGTGATCACCGGAATTTCGCCGCTCAGCATGCCGGCCAACGCCCTGACCGCCGTGACCATCTTCGGCCGCGGATTCCTGGCGCCCGTGCTGGTGACCTTCGGCGCCAATCGGGCCACGGTTCAGTCTGTTTCGGACACCGAAATCCTGGCTGTTCCTGTAGCCACCTGCAGCGGGGGCGGAGGACCGGTCACCGTCACGAACCTGAGCACGGGCGAGACGCAGCAAGGCCCCTCGCTCACGATTACCGGAGCGACTCCGACGATCACCGCGATCATTCCGTCGCCCTCCGGCGAGAACACGACGGTGACGATCCAGGGGACAAACCTTCCGACCTCGGCGAGCGCAGCCCGCGTCCTGTTCGGCGCGGTCCAGGCGGGGGTGACCGGCGCCGACCCGAACGGCACCTTCCTGACCGTGAACACGCCGGCGGGAGCGGCGACTCCTGCAGTCTGTCCCGCGGGCACGGCGGCGGGAACGCCGATTCCCGCGGCGAGCGGGACGACGGTGACCGTGACGAACAGCGGGACAGGCTGTTCCGCGACGGGCACCTTCACCTATCTGCTTCCTTGCACCGTGGCGCCGGACCTGGCGCTCAACCTCACGGCACCGGCGACGGTCACCAGCGGCGCGAACCTCGTTTACACCTTCACGATCAGCAACGCGGGCTCGGGGTCTGCCGCCGGCGTGAGTCTCAGCGATCCGATCCCCGCCGGGGTCACTTTCGTTTCCTGCACGTCGACGGCCGGCACCTGCGCCAATTCCGCCGGCACTTTCACGGCGAGCCTCGGAACCCTGGCTCCTGCCAGCGGCGCGACGGTGACGCTCACGGTCACCGTGACGGCGCCCGCCGGAACGGTCATCGGGAACACGGCCAATGTGACGACGACGACCCCGGAGCCCAACGTCTCGAACAACGCGTCTTCGGTGTCGACAACGGTTAACTGACGAGCAACTTCTGACGGCTCCGCCCGCACGATGCGGGCGGAGCCACCGACGTGGCTGACTCCTCGACAGAAGCACGCATCCGGGATTTGAAGCGACGGCTCGAGCTCGAGCCCGGATCGCGGCTGTTCGTCGCTCTGGCCGAGGAGTACCGCAAGACGGGCCGGTTCGCCGAGGCACTCTCGACGCTTCAGAAAGGTCTCCTCGCCCATCCCCAATACCTTTCCGCGCATGTGGCTCTGGGCCGCGCCTACCTCGAAGCCGGACAGATCACCGAGGCCATCGCCACGTTCTCCAAGGTGCTCTCCTCCGATCCGGGCAATCTCGTTTCCGCAAAGTCGCTGGCGGACATCTTCCTGTCGCGCGGCGACAGCGTGGAGGCGATCAAGAAGTACAAGCTCTATCGGGCCCTGGCGGGAGATCGCAGCGTGGACGCCATCATCGAGAGGCTGGAGATGGAGCTTGCGCCGCCGCCCCCGCTGGCGCAGAAGGGAGATTTTCCGCCGCCGCCGCCGCCGCCGTTCTACGAGGGCGCAGCCGCC
>DATFTF010000308.1:0-4265 GCA_035262245.1 Thermoanaerobaculia bacterium | reverse complement strand
CACCTACCCGAGCGATATGACTCCCGCCGGCGACCTTCAGTTCACGACCGACGTCAAGGAAGCCTTGGTCGACGAGCTCGAGGCGTACCGCCGGAAGGCCGGCATCGAGACGACGCCCGCCCGCATCGAGCGGATCGAGCGCAAGGGCGGCCTACTGGTTCTGCGCCACGGCGACGGCAAGACGGCGACGCGGGCGCGCCGCGTCATCGTCGCCATCGGCAGGAGCGGCAACCACCGGCGCCTGGGGTGCCCGGGCGAGGACCTCGACAAGGTCTACAACCGTCTCTACGACCCCAAGGAGTTCGTCGGCCAGAACGTCCTCGTGGTCGGCGGCGGCGACTCCGCGCTCGAGACGGCCATCGCGCTGGGCAACGCCGGCGCGCACGTCACGCTTTCCTACCGAAAGAAGGAGCTTGCCCGCCCCAAGCCGGAGAACGTGGAGAAGCTCGAGGAGCTCTCGCGAAACCCGGCGCGGCCCGTGGACATCGAGCACCCCTCCTCCGAGCGCGTGACGTCGGCCACCGGGACCTTCATGGCCGTCTCCGGCGAGAAGCCCCACGCGCCGGGCTCGGTGCGCCTGGCTCTGGGCTCTCAGGTTCTCCGCATCGAACCGAAGCAGGTGACGCTCAAGGACGAGGCCGGCAAGGAGACGGCGCTGCCCAACGACGTCGTCTTCACCATGATCGGCCGTGAGGCGCCTCTGGACTTCTTCCGCCGCTCCTCCATCCCAATCCGCGGAGAGTGGAAGGCCTCGACCTATCTGGCCTTCTCCGCCTTTTTCCTTTTCTGCGTCTTTCTCTACAACTGGAAGGCCGGCGGGACGATCAACCAGTACTTCGTCAAGCACGAGCTCTTCCCCTACAACACCGGCGCCTGGTTCGCGCGGGCCGGCGGCGCGGTTTCCGCCGCGGCCGCCGATCCGAAGACTTTGCTGGGCACGCTCGCCCTCTCGCTGAAAGAGCCGGGCTTCTACTACTCCTTCGCCTACTGCCTGGCCGTTCTCATCTTCGGCATTCGCCGCATCCGGCGCCGCAAGACGCCCTACGTGACGGCGCAAACCATCACGCTGACGCTGGTCCAGTGGATCCCCCTCTTCCTCCTCCCGTACATCGTGCTGCCGCTGCTCGGGCACAACGGCGCGTTCGACTCGGGCTTCGGCAAGACGCTCGCGGACCATCTCTTTCCGGCCGCCAACTACGGCCAGGGACGCGAGTACTGGCGCGCCTTCGGCTTGATCCTGGCCTGGCCGCTCTTCGTGTGGAACGTCTTCTCCTCTCAGCCGATGTGGTGGTGGCTCGCGATCGCCTTCCTGCAGACCTTCGTGATCATTCCTCTCATCATCCGCAAGTGGGGCAAGGGCGCCTACTGCGGCTGGATCTGCTCGTGCGGCGCGCTGGCCGAGACCCTGGGTGACGCGCACCGCCAGAAGATGCCGCACGGCCCGTTCTGGAATCGCGTGAACATGGTCGGGCAGGGAGCCCTTCTCGCCGCATCGGCCATCGCGCTCACGCGTTTCGTCTCCTGGAGCTTCCCGGGGACCGCTGTGGGGCGGGCTTGCGAGAAGCTCTCCAACGGGCTCCTCTCCGGGTGGCATCCGCTGGGTCTCGAGCTCAACTACTACCACGTCGTCGACATCTTCCTGGCCGGCATCGTCGGTGTGGGCATGTACTTCTGGTTCTCCGGCCGTGTGTGGTGCCGCTTCGCGTGTCCGCTGGCGGCTCTGATGCACATCTACACGCGCTTCTCCCGGTTCCGCATCTTCCCCGAGAAATCCAAGTGCATCTCCTGCAACGTCTGCACCTCGGTATGCCACCAGGGGATCGACATCATGAGCTTCGCCAACAAGGGTCTGCCCATGCAGGACCCGGAGTGCGTGCGCTGCTCGGCCTGCGTCCAGATGTGCCCCACCGGCGTCCTGTCCTTCGGACGCTTCGAGGGCGATCTGCCGGTGCTCGATCGGGTCGCGGCCTCACCGGTGCGCATGAAAGAGGCGGGCTCCGCTCACTGACCACGGCTTGCGGCGCGGGCGGTGGCTGCGCGACCGTCGCTGTAACTTTCAAACCGGGGTCCGGCACTCGACCCCTTTCGTCTCACTGGATCCCAAATGCACGGAGGGATCGATTGCCCCGGCGCCGGACGCCCGGCACTCGGGAGCCCTTCATCACAAACTGGATCACGGTGGTCACCCGTCGCCGACTCCAAATGCGGCCTTCGAACGCCGCCGGCGGCCTCTGACGTCGCGAATCGCGCCGTTGGTGACGCGACGCCGGCCACTTGCAGCGCGACGCGGCGCGGAGATCTTTCCGGGCCGAGCCGCGTAACTCCCGACGCGTCGCAACGTGAATCGAGTCGCCGACTCGAGATGGAGGTGCGAGTGAAGCGTTTCTCTGGGATCCTTCTCGCCGTCACGGTTCTCGCCGGCTTGACCGCGGCCTGCGCGGACCAGCAAGTGTCGATCACCAACAGCGACTCCCTGGTCAGCAACTGCCAGAAGGTGGGAGACGTCGCCGCCGGTCCCAATGTGCCCAACGATCAGATCAACGACGAGCTGACAAGCCAGGCACGCAGCAAGGGAGGCAACTGGGTGCTCGCGCAGCAGGGCGCGCGCAGCGGCGCCGCGTACAAGTGCACGGCCCCGTCGGTCGCTTCGCGCTGAACGCGGCTGGACCCTCCGCCGGAGCGAGAGGCCGGTTCTCGGCGATCCGGCGGAGGGCCTCTTACCAGTAGCGCTCTTCGCCCGGCCGGATCTTGTCCTCGGCCACCGCCTTGCGCAGCGCTTCGAGATCCGGGAGCTTTCCCTGGGAGAGCGCGCTCCAGGCGAGCTCCGGTGGGGCTCCCTTGGAGAGCGTGAAGGTCATGATCTCGTAGACGTGCGCGATCCCTCCGCGCTCGTAGTGGATCACGCAGAGTCCGTCGTCGAACGCGGCGAAGATCAGGCGCCGCCCCGGCAGGGGCGGACCGGGTTCGATAGCGTCGCCGACCTGGAACGGCTGCGTCGGCTCGGCCATCTTGAAGGCCGGCTGATGGACCAGAGCGGCGAAGGCCTTGCGGACCTCTTCGGGAATCTCGGTGGTCTTCGTCGAGACCCGCAGAGTCGACGCCATCAGCCGCTTGCGGTCCGCGGGAGTGATCCGGCCCGTCTGCGACGCGGCGGCGCACAGGAGAGTGAGACCGAGGAGACCGATCAGGACGGGCCGTGGAAGAGACTTCATGGCGACCTCCCGGGCGAATTATCTCTCGCCAAAGCGCGCCGCCGGGCGGCGCCCCCGGCCTCAGGCGGCGTCCGGATCGCTGCGCCGCGAGACGGGAACCGAGCCCGAGCGGCCCGCAGCGAAGATCGTCGAGAGGCTGACCGGGAGATGCGCCAGCGCGTCCGCCCCCGGGCTCCAGACTCCGGTCGGCCCTTCGGTCACGTCGCTCGCCGCGAGCGCCAGGATCTGGAACCGCGCCGGCGGCCGTGCTTCGAGAGAGAGCAGCGTGTGGACGCTTCCCGCCTTCAGCCGCGACGGGACGAGCGCCGCCGGCGGGACCTCCGGCAGTTCCTCCGCGAAGTAATCCTGCAGCCATCCGGAGCCGCCGAGGAAGATCACGCGCCCCGAGCCGGCGCCCGAGACGTGCACATCGATGGTGACAGGCATCTCGGAGCGGACGACCTCCGCCTTGGTCCAGAAGATCCGCCTGGGCGTGGACATCAGAAGCAGCGTCGCGAACGGCGACCGCGACCGCAGCAGCCCGGTCCAGCGGCGCAATGTTCCCTTGGGGGGAACCCAGCCGCCTTCCAGGGAGAGCTCCAGTCGCGTCAAAGCCCAAGCCTCTCGCGCCTCCCGCGGGAGCCGACCAGCTCAGAATACAATACGGGTATTGTACTTCAACGATGCCGGCGAATCCAGAACGGGCTCGCAGCCTAGCGGCCCCGGATCCTCCCCGTGTCGAGATAGGTCGGCTCGAAGGCGACGACCCTCCAGCCGCCGCCCGTCTTGCGCAGGCGCGCGCTGTGGTGAAAGGTCATCCACATCGCCCCTCCCAGCGCGCTGGTGATCCCCGGCGGGTCGAAGGCAATCGTCTGCTTCGCCTCGATGGCGACCTCGCCTCCCTCGCCCCGCTCGAACGATTCCTCGGAATACCGGACCCCGTGCAGCAGCTCCATCGTGCGCGCGTCGATCAGAGCCCGGATCCCGCGACTTTCGACGGCCTTCCGCGCCGCCTCCCCGTCGGTGAAGCTCAGGGCCTCCTCCGGACGCTCTCGCGCCCAGGCATCGGCGAAA
>DATFTF010000307.1:0-4277 GCA_035262245.1 Thermoanaerobaculia bacterium | reverse complement strand
GCGCTTCTGGTCCTGGCGGTGCACGCCCTGGGCTGGAGGACCTGGCGGGACCTCAGAACCCGCGTGGCCCGGTGCGGACCGCTTCCGGGAGGCGTTGCGCTTCTGGCAGCCCTGGTTTGCGCCTGCCTGCCGGTCTTCGCGCTGACGCTCTATCCGCCGACGGCGTTCGACGAGACGCTCTATCACCTTCCCTTCGCGAAGGCGTTCGCCGCCAATCAGGGACTCCCCTTCCGGGAGACGCTGCGTTTTCCCGTCGCCCCTCAGCTTGCGGAGATTCTGTGCGGAGCCCTGTTGGTTCTTTCCGGAGACGTGGCCACGCATCTCCCTTCGGCCCTGGCCTTCGTCGCCACCGCGCTCGCGCTGGCGTCGTGGATCGGCGCGCGCAACCACCTCGCCGCCGGCGGCGCCGCGGCGCTCTGGCTCGGCAATCCGCTCACCGCGTGGCTGGGAGGCACGGCCTACGTCGACCTGCCGCTGACGCTCTTCGCCGTGCTGGCCTGGACCTGGTGGGACCGCTGGCGGCGGGGAGGCGCAACGTCGGGCCTGGCGCTGGCTGGAGCGTTCGCCGGGTTCGCCGCGGCGACCAAGTACAACGGGCTCCTGATCGTTGCGCTGCTCTCCGCCGCGACGGCGATCGTGGCCGTGCGGCGGCGCGACCCTGCGGCGCTCGCGAAGTTCCTGGCCGTGGCGATACTGGCGCTCGCCCCCTGGTACGCGCGCAACTTCCTGCAGACCGGCAATCCCGTCTTTCCCCTCCTCCCCGACCTCTTCGGTCAGAACGCCTGGATGACGCCCGACGATCTTTCGATCTGGCAGTCGGGGCCACGCAACATCCCGGCCTCGGTCACCGGCTATGCCGCGAGCCGGGCTCGCGAAACGGTGCTCCACCCGCTCCGGCTTCTGGAGTGGCCCTGGACGGCCGCCTACCGTCCCTCGGCCTTCGGGGGACAGCCGACTCTCTCCCCGCTCCTGCCGCTTCTCATCCTTCTCGCCGCCGTCGGCGGAATCGCCGAGCCTCGTATGCGGCCGGCTCTCGGGTTCGCCGCGGCGCTCTTCCTCACGACGACCGCCCACGACCCCAGGCTCCTCCTGCCGGCTGTCGCTCTGCTCGAGGGCGCGGCGGCTTTAGGGCTGGCATGGGTTCTGGGGCGCGCTGCGATCCTCCAATCGCGTCCTGCCGTAGCTCTTCTGACGCTCGTCCTCGCAGCCCCCGGCGCCGCCTATGCGGGTTGGAAAGCGTTGCGCCAGGGCCCGCCGCCATCCGGCGCCGCCGAGCGGGAGACGTATCTGTCACGCAGCCTGCGCGGCTACGCCCAGGTCGCGCTCGTGAACAGAGCCCGGGGCGCGGGGGTCACAATATATGGATTGTATCTCGAGAATCTCGCCTATTATGCCGACGGCCGCTTTCTGGGTGACTGGGTAGGGCCCTACCGCTACGCGCGCGTCGAACGCGCCCTGGGCTCCGGGGCCGCGCTTGCCGAAGAGCTCGGGCGCATGGGAGCCGGATACTTCCTGGTCAACCTTGCGGTCCTGCGGCGGCCGCTTCCGCAGGACGCCGCGTTCCAGCGAGAATTTCGCGTCGTCGCCGCGGACGGAACGGTCGCCCTCTTCGAGCGGGCCGGATCGCGATGATCGCAAGTCGCACGTCACAAGAAGATTTGGCTGTGGGGGAGGGAATCGAACCCCCAACCTTCCGGTTAACAGCCGGACGTTGTACCAATTCAACTACCCCACAGTGGGCAGTTGAGACAGTATGACTGAAGATTCGATCGAATGATTTGGCGATCGGGTGATCGGGTGATGTCGGCTCGATAAGCCTTGTTCGGAAACATCACCCGAGGACTCCCGATGATCAGATCCTTTCTAAGCCGACTCTCTTAAGATAGCCCCGCTTGAAAGAAGACCGGTCACTGGAGATCTCCGGCGACGCGCTCGGCGATTTGATCGACGCGGCCAAGGCCCGCATTCTCGAGCACATCGAGACGCTGCCCCTGCAGCCTTCGGCGGACACGGACGGAGCGGCGGCGATGGCCCGCTCCCTGGCCGAGCCTTTGCCGCGCCGGGGCCGCCCCTACGAAGAGCTGTTCGATCTGCTCTTCCAGCGCGTGATTCCCAAGAGCTTCACGACCGCCGGGCCAGGCTACCTCGCTTACATTCCGGGCGGCGGCCTCCCGCAGTCGGCCGTCGCGGACCTGATCGCCGACGCGACCAACCGCTACGTGGGCGTCTACGCTGCGGCGCCGGGCCTGGCCCAGATCGAGACGACCGTCACGCGGTGGTTCTGCGAGATCGTCGGGTATCCCGCCTCGGCGGGCGGGATCCTCACCTCCGGCGGGTCGCTCTCCAACTTCTCCGCCCTGGTGACGGCGCGGCGGGACAGGCTGCCCGAGAACTTTCTCTCCGGCATCATCTACGTTTCCGACCAGACCCACCATTCGATCCAAAAGGCGGCGATGCTCGCGGGATTTCCTGCCGGCAACGTCCGGGCGATCGCGTCGGACGAGAAGTTTCGCATCCGCATCACAGAGCTCTCCCGGGCGATCGCCGCCGACCGGGCCGCGGGCAGAACCCCCTTCGCCGTCGTGGCCAACGCCGGTACGACCAACACCGGCGCGGTCGACGATTTGATCGCCGTCTCCGAGATCGCACGCGTCGAACGCCTGTGGCTCCACATCGATGGGGCCTACGGCGGCTTCTTCGCACTGACCGAGAGGGGCCGGCGGACTATGGCCGGCCTCGAGCGGGGCGATTCGATCGCGCTCGACCCGCACAAGGGCCTCTTTCTCCCCTACGGGACCGGAGCGCTCCTGGTCCGCGACGCGGGCGCGTTGCGGCGCGCCCACGGGGTCATGGCCGACTACCTTCCGGAGATGCAGGAAAGCGCGGCCTCTGAAAGCGTCGAAGCGCTCTCTCCGGAGTTGTCCGATTTCCACCTTCTCTCCCCCGAGCTTTCCCGCGCGTGGCGCGGATTGCGGGTCTGGCTTCCGATCCAGATGCACGGCATCGAGCCGTTCCGTACCAATCTCGACGAGAAGCTCGACCTTGCGCTCTGGGCGACCGAGGAGCTCAAGAAGATCCGAGGCATCGAGATCCTGGCCGAGCCGCAGCTTTCTATCGCGGCCTTCCGCCTCACGCGCGCAGGGCTCGATTCGAAAGGCCTGAACGCCTTGAACCGCGAGTTCATGAACCGCATCAACCGGCGAAAGCGGATCTACGTCAGCGGCACGATGCTGGGCGACATCTTCGCCGTCCGCATCTGCGTCCTCTCCTTCCGTACGCACTTGGACCGGATACGGGAGGGACTGGAGGACCTGCGAGCCGCGGTCCAGGAAAGCTGACTCGAGGAGGTCCCCCCGACGCGCGCCGGTGTATTCTGCCGCTCGACCTGACGTGTAACCTGTGATCGCCGCGGGAAGCCGACTCGGCCCCTACGAAATCCTGTCCGCCGCCGGTGCGGGCGGGATGGGCGAAGTCTACAAGGCGCGCGACACGCGGCTCGAGCGCACCGTCGCCATCAAGGTCCTTCCCGAGCATCTCTCCGACAACGCCGAGCTGCGCCAGCGCTTCGAACGCGAAGCCAAGGCGATCTCCTCCCTATCGCACCCGCACATCTGCGGGCTCTACGACGTGGGCGAGCAGGACGGCGCGGCCTATCTGGTCATGGAGTTCCTGGAGGGCGAGACGCTCACCGATCGCCTGGCCCGCGGGCGCCTCCCAACCGATCAGCTCCTGCGCTTCGCCATTGAGATCGCCGACGCCCTGGACAAGGCGCACCGCCAGGGAATCGTCCATCGGGACTTGAAGCCCGGGAACATCATGATCACCAAGTCGGGAGTCAAGCTCCTCGATTTCGGACTGGCCAAGCTGCGGGCGCTGGAGAGCCCGGCTCCGCCCGGCAGCCTTTCGCGGATGGCCACCGAGATGACGCCGAGCGCGCCCCTGACCGAGCGCGGCTCGATCCTGGGGACCTTCCAGTACATGGCGCCGGAACAGCTGGAGGGGAAAGACGCCGACTCCCGCAGCGACATCTTCGCCTTCGGCGCGGTGCTCTTTGAGATGGCGACGGGACAAAAGGCCTTCTCCGGCAAGAGCCAGGCCTCGCTGATCGCCGCGATCCTCGAGCACGATCCGCCGTCGATCTCGTCGCTCCAGCCGATGGTCCCTCCCGCGCTCGATCGAGTTGTTCGAACCTGCCTGGCCAAGGATCCCGACGATCGCTGGCAAACGGCTCATGACCTGGAGGGGGAGCTCAAGTGGATCGCCCAGATGGGATCCGC
>DATFTF010000306.1:0-4363 GCA_035262245.1 Thermoanaerobaculia bacterium | reverse complement strand
AACAATCTGACTCATGAGGGCTTCCTCGTTTCCCGTTTCCCGTTTCCCGTTTCCCGGTCCTTCGCAGTGCCTGGCAAGCCAAACTCTCTTCTCAGCTTCTCCCCATCCTGATCCAGCGCCGGCGGAAATCTGAGCTCGGGCTCGTGGCCCTCCACCCGGATCGGCGGGGCCAGAAAGCGCACGCCGCGGCATTCCCGCACGAGCTCGAGCGCCCGTGCCGTCTCGCTGGTCAGCGCCTCGAGCGGCCCGCGCACCGGGCCGGCGGGAATCCCGGCCCCCGCCAGCCGCGAGAGCCACTCCGACCGCGGCTCGCCGCGAAAGAGCGTCTCGAGCTCGGGCTCGAGCTCGGCGCGGTGGACGACCCTCGCCGCATTCGTGGCAAAGCGCGGGTCTTCGCGCCACGCCGTCTTTCCGACCAGCTCGGCCAGGCGCGCGAATTGGCGATCCGTGCCGCAGGCCAGCACGAACTCGCCGTCCGCGGCGGCGAAGGACCGGTACGGAACGATCTGCGGATGCGCGTTGCCGTGGCGCTCGGCTTCCCTCCCGGTCAGGAGAACCGACTGCGCGACGTTGATGAGCGACGCGGCGGTGGCCGAGAAGAGATCCGTGGCGACGTGCGTCCCTCGTCCGGTGCGCGCCCGCGCCCAGAGAGCCGCCAGAATTCCAACCGCCGCGTAACAGCCGGCGAAGAGATCGGAAACCGCCACGCCGACCTTGGTGGGCCTGTCCTCGGGCGCGCCGGTGATGGCCATCATGCCCGCCCCGGCCTGGGCCAGCAGATCGAAGCCCGGCGCCCGGGCGTCCGGACCGCGCCGGCCGAAACCGGTGATCGATGCGGTCACCAGACGGGGATTCTCCCCCCGCAGCGCTTGGAGCGAAATTCCGAAGCGGTCGAGCGCCCCGGGGGCGAAATTCTCGACCACCACGTCGGCCGCGCGCGCCAGCGCCTGGACGGAGGCCCGGCCCTCCGCGCTCGCGAGATCGAGGGCGATCGATTCTTTGTTCCGGTTGATGGCCAGGTAGTAGGCCGACAGACCGCTCGCCGGATCCGAAGGAGGACCCCATCCGCGGGTGACATCCCCTTCCCCGGGCAGTTCCACCTTGATCACCCGCGCGCCCAGGTCCGCCAGCAGCATCGTGCAGAACGGACCGGCCAGAACGCGCGAGAGGTCGAGAACCAGGATGCCGTCCAGCGGCGCCGACATCGAACTACCGCCTCGGGTCCACCGTCATTTCGGCGGGGCGATCCGTTTCCATGCCAGCGGTCCGGGCAGAAAGTGGAAGAGACCGACTTCCGAGACCGCCACATCGGCCAGGCTCTTCGAGATCCCCCAGTACTGGTCGGCGGTGTAAAGGAAGTCCGCCGGCGGGTCGGCGGCGAGAACACGATGGACCTGGCGGAAGAGCTCGAGCCTTCTCGTCTCATCGGTCTCCGCGCGCGCGACCTCGATCGCGCGGTCGGCCTCCGCGCTCCGATAGAAGCCGATGTTCTCCCCCTGCGGGGGAACCTGGCTCGAATGGAAATAGAGGTATTGATCCAGATGCGGAGGCCAGAACGTATTGGCGTAGGGAGCGATCTCGAAGTCGCCCGCCGCCAGGCGCTCGGAGTAGGCCGCCCAATCGAGCGCGCGCAACGTCAGCTCCACTCCCACTTTGGCGTATCCCTCCTTCAGGATCTGAGCAAGGTTCGCGTAGATCGGAGTCCCCGCGGCATAGAGGATCTCGATGGAGGCTCTCTTCCCGCCGCGGACGCGCCATCCGTCGGACCCGAGCTTCCAGCCGGCCTCATCGAGCAGCCGTCCGGCGGCGGCCGGGTCTTCCTCCGGGATCTTCACGTCGGGGGCGTTTTCCGCCGCGCCGGCCGGGTAGGGACCCGAGACGAGCCGGGCTCCGTCGGGAGGATAGAGCTGGAGCGCGGTCATCTGCCTCGGCCAGGTCCGCGCCAGAGCCAGGCGCACCCGGCGGTCCGACAGCAGCGGGTTTCGGCAGTTGTAGACGACCATGACCGTCAGGAACTGCGGCACCTTGAGCAGGACGTTGTGGGCCAGGAAGTCGGGATCCCGACGCGCGACGGCGCTCTGGTCGCGGGTGACCTTGAACTCGTCGAGCTCGCCCCGGGAGCCCGCGCGGAAGCGCGTCGCGTTGTCGGGAATCGGGAGGAAGTCGACCCGGGCGATGGGGAACTGGCTGGAGGGAGCATCCGCGCGCCGGACCAGAGAGATTTTCTGGTTCGGAGTCCAGCTCTCGAGTCGATAGGGTCCGGTCCCGAAAGGATGCCGCGCCATCGCGCCCGGATCCTTCCCGAAGGCCGCGGCCGACACGATCGGCAGGCTGAAGGCGAAGAGACGGTCCGCCAGGGGATGCTGAAAGCGCACCAAGATGCTCTGGGGATCGGGAGTCTCCACCCGCGCGAGATCCTCGAAACCCCAGTGCCATTGGACCGCGGGCACCTTGGGATTCCGAACCCGTTCGATCGTGAACGCGACATCGGCCGAGGTGACGGGAGATCCATCCTCCCAATGAGCGATCGGATCGAGCCGGAAGTCGTACGTCAACCCATCCGAGGAAACGGCCCAGGACTTGGCCAGCGCCGGGACGAAGCGCCTCTGACGGTCGAAGCCCACCAGGGGTCGAAAGATGAGATCCTCGACCCGAATCCCGAAATCCTCGTTGGTGACCGTCGGATCGAGCGTGGGCGGATCTCCGTCCAGGTGTCGCTGCATTGTGTCGCGCAAGCGCGCCTCTCCAGGCGCGGGCGCGGAACGGCGGGCGCAGAAGCTCGCCGCGAGCAGGAGGACTCCGAGGGCCGTCAGGACGCGTCGTCTCATCGGTTGGCGTTGCTCCTGTTCAAGGTCGGACGCGTTCGATCCGTGGATCGGCTCGGGAGTTTCGAGTTCCGGACTTCGAGTTCGAACCGAGGATAACATCCCGCCGTCATGGCCAGCGTCGTCTTCGACATCGAAACGGTCGGCGTCGAGTGGGAGTCGCTCGACGACGCGCAGCGCACCTACCTCCAGAAGAACGCGCGCACTGAGGAGGAGCGGCGTAAGCTCCCGGAGCTGCTGTCGCTGTGGCCCTTCACCGGACGGATCGTCGTTCTCGCCATGGTCAATCCGGGATCGGGCCGGGGAAGAGTCTGGTACGAGAAGACCGACGGCCGGGCGGAGGAGACATCCTCCGACGGGCTCTTCACCTTCATCGGGGACAGAGAGTCGGTTTTCCTCGGAGAGTTCTGGAAGGCCATCGCGCGCTTCTCGCACTTCGTGACCTTCAACGGCCGATGCTTCGATGGCCCCTTCCTCATGTTGCGAAGCGCCGTCCACGGTATCCCGGCTTCCAAGAACCTGGTCGGCTACCGCTACTCGATCAGGCCGCACCTGGATTTGCTCGACGTCGTCAGCTTCTTCGGAGCCACACGCAAGTGGAACCTCGATTTCACCTGCAAGGCCTTCGGGGTGGAGAGTCCCAAGGAGCACGGGATGGACGGATACTCGGTAGGCCCCTACTACCGGGCCGGCCGGCTCAGGGAGATCGCCTTGTATTGCCGGCGCGACGTCGAGGCGACCGCCCGGCTGTTCCGAAAGGTGGAAAAGACCCTGCTGCCGGCCCTCAAGGGAGGGCCCCGGCTCTGACTCTGCTATAATTTCGACATTCCCACGGCCGGCGACGACAACGAGAGAGGACGCGTAATGGCCAGCAAGCCGGCTGAGAAGAGGGTTTCGCCCCGCATTCCGATCGACGCCCCCGCCGTCGTCAGCTGGCACAACGAGAAGCTGGTGGCCTACGTCGAGCTGGTGAACCTGGCCGGAATGTACGTCGCCGCGGACCGCCTCCCGGAGATCGGCGAGTACATCGACCTGATCCTGTCCCTGCCTGGCGACCCCCGGAGCTTCCGGGTCCGCGCGAGCGTCGTTCACACCGATCGCAGCAGCGACGTGCGGCGGTCAGGCTTCGGCGCGCGCTTCGAGCGTCCTCCGCTGGGTTTCCTGGACGCGATTCGGGATCTGGAAAAGGGACACTGAAACCGTCGCCGGAGCTGCGCTTTCGGGATCTGCGCGCTTCGCGCCGCACCGGCGTTCGGCTCGCCCGGATACGGGCTCGGCCGAACGCCTGATCCCGAAGCTCCGCTCCGGCTCCCGCGGCGCGAGTCGTTTCGCGAATCCAGTTCGCGAAACTTGGTCGCGCCGCGAAGGAACGACGAAGGCCCGACAGTCGCTTCGTGGGAGTTCTCGCCTTCCGCGACCGTAGGGGCGGGGCTTTCCCCCGCCCGCCTTGACCAAGACGAGATACAATATATAAATTGTTAGAGCTGGGCCTTGGGCCCTCGGACCTTGGACGGTCCCCCCGCGATTAGCTATTTCTG
>DATFTF010000305.1:0-3384 GCA_035262245.1 Thermoanaerobaculia bacterium | reverse complement strand
TCCACCTTGTTCTGGCGAGACTTAGCCCATCTCTCCGCGGACAGCCGCGTGCATCCGGAGGTGCGGCGCGCCGCGGATCGCGACCTCCTGCGGCGATTGCCGGAGATGGCGCTGGCCGAACGGATCGACCTCGCCAAGGTCGCCGGCCGCGGAATCCTGGTCGCTTTACGGATGGATCCTGATCCTCGGGTCCTGGCGGCCGTCCTGGAAAGCCGCTTCGCGACCGAGCCGGACGTCGTCCAGGCCGCGGCGCGGGGAGCCACGCCGGTTCTGGAAGTGATTTTCGAACATCCGCGATGGAGCCTGCGGGCGGCAGTTCGAAGCGCGCTTCTGCGCAACCGCGCCCTCCCGCTGGCCCGCGCCTTGAATCTTGTGACCCGGGCTTCGGCGGACGACCTGCGTGGACTGCGCGACTCGCCGGGGGTGCCCCGGCTGTTGAAGGCTTGCGCCGAAAGAGTTCTTGCGCAGCGCGCCGGTGAGGTCTAGCATGAATCCTCCGTCTTCGAAATCGAGGCGCGGGTCCTGAAACGATGACCGATTCGTCCGCTCTCTCTTTCGGTGAAGAGCTTCGCCGGGAGAGGATCATCCGGGATATCTCGCTGGAAGAGATTTCCCAGGCCACGAAAATCTCACTTCGCCTGCTCAAGGCTCTCGAGGACAGCAACGTCGGCATCCTTCCCGCGCCGACTTTTACCCGCGGCTTCATACGCGCCTACTCCCGGCACCTCGGCATCGATCCGGAGGAGAAGGTCAACGCTTATCTCGCGGACCTGGCCGGAGAGTCCAAGGAGCCCGCCCTCCCCAAGAAGGCTCGTCCGCGCTCCCGATTCTTCCGCGGCCGGCGCTCGACCGCCGGCACGATCGTGGGGGCCGTGATCGCGGTGCTCGTGATCCTCGGGCTGATCGCCAGCCCCGACCGCAGGCAGAAGCTTTCGCGCGCCGCGAGCCAGGAACGCCTGGTCGCTCCGCCGAAGGCCTCGCCGGTTGTCCTGAAGAACGTCGAGGTCTCCAACGAGCCGACGCCGGCGCTCCAGCAGCCGGTGGAACGCCAGCCCGCCGCCGCGGCCGCGCCGGTGCCCCCGCAAGTCCGGATGGTGAGCGAGCCTGCGGAGGGCCCGGCCATCACTCTCGTGCTCGAGTTCGCCGAGGACTCCTGGACCAAGCTGGAGGCCGACGGCCGAACCGTGTTGAACGGCGTCGTGCGCCACGGCCAGATCCGGCGATTTCAGGCGCGCGGCGGCTTCCGGCTCTCTCTCGGCAACGCCGGCGGTGTGCGGATCTCCGTCGACGGTCGGGCGCTCGATCCGCTGGGCGGCGCCGGCCAGGTCATCAAGAACATCGTCCTGCCCGCGCCGCCCGCGCGTGGCTGAGGCGATGCTCCCTCGCGCTCGCCTCTGCATTCGTGCCGTTTGAGCCTTGGCTGAGCAGGACCTCGCCGATCCTCAGACTCTGATCTCCCTTCTGCGAGCCGGGGAGGCGCCGCTGGAAATCCGCATGTTCGCGGCCCGGCGGCTCTTGCCCCTCGACCACAACGATCAAATTCGGGCTCTCCTTTCGGTTCTGGAGGACGCCGACCAAACCGCGGCGGCGGCGGCCAGCGAGTCGTTCGTCGCAACGTCTCCCGAAGAGCTCTCACAGTTCCTGCAGACCGGCGGTCCGACGAACGCGGAGCTCGACAGACTGGCTCGCAACACCCAGGACCCGATCCTCCTCGAGCAGGTCATCCGCCACAAGAACGTCGCGGACGCGACGCTGGAGACCCTGGCGCGGACGGCGGGGCCGGGGCCTCAGGAAGCGCTGGTCGTCAATCAGGTTCGCCTTCTGCGTCAGCCGTCGCTGATCGACGCGCTGCTGGAGAACCCGCAGCTGACGACCGACAACCGCCGTCGGCTCCTGGAGGTGCGCGAGGAGTTCTTCGACAAAGAGGAGCGGCGCCGGCTCGCCGAGCAGACCCGCGTCGAGCAGGAGGCGGCCGCGGAGGCGGCGGCGAAGGCGGAGGAGGAGGCGGCCCTCGATCTGGCCAAACTGAGTCCGGAGGAGGCCAGCCTGGTCACCGGCGCGCCGCGGGTCGAAGACGGGCTCGAAACGTCCCTGGCAACCGGCGCGGTCTACCGGCGCATCGCCGTCATGACCGTCTCCGAGAAGATCAAGCTGGCCTACAGCGGGGGCAAGGAGGAGCGCCGCATCCTGATGGGCGACGCGAACAAGCTGGTCGGCGAGGCCGTTTTGAAATCGCGGGGTCTGACCGTCAACGAGGTCGAAGGCTTTGCCGCCATGCGGTACATCCATGAGGATCTCCTTCGCAGGATGGCCGGCAACAAAGAGTGGATGCGACACTCCGGGGTGATGACAGCCCTGGTCAAGAACCCCAAGGCGCCGCTGGCGGTGACGCTTCCCCTGGTCAAACGGCTTCCCGTCCGGGAGCTGCGGGGAATCGTGCGCGACCCCAATCTGCCCGAAGGCGTCCGCTTGACCGCGCGCAAATGGCTCGACGAAAAACGCCGCTAAGGAGGTCCGAGGCCGGCGTCGCTTGCCGGGCCGCCCCCTTTTTCGTATGTTAATGTTTAGATCTCGAACGGTTTGAGTCGACCGCGAGAAACCGGAAAAAGTCGGAGACGATGCCCCGCGAACTTGATTATTACGCCCTTCTGGGCGTGAGCCGTGACGCCAACGAGGCGGAGATCCGGGAGCGATTCCGGAACCTGGCGCGGGAGGCCCATCCGGACCGCGCTCCCGCGGCCAAGAGAGCGGAGGCGGAGTCGAAGTTCCAGGAGCTGGCCGAGGCGGTCAACGTCCTGACTCATCCGGAGCGGCGCAAAATTTACGACTTCGAGCGGTCGATGGTCGCCGCGGCGGGAGCGGGCGCCGCGGAAGGAGACGCGGTTTCGCAAAACTACCTTTCCCAGGGAATCGCCGCATTCAAGGAGCAGCAGTTCGCGGAGGCGGCGGGCAATTTCCAGCTCGCAGCCACGCGCAATCCCAAGGACGCCCGCGCGCATCACTACCTCGGTCTGGCTTCCGCGAAGTCCGGCGACCTGCGGGCGGCGGTCCGGGCTCTCGAATCGGCGATGGCTCTGGAGCCCGCGAATGTCCGTCTGCTCCGGGATGCCGGCGCGGTCTTTCGGCAAGCCGGCCTTCTGGTCAAGGCGGAGAAGGCCTATTCCGAGGCGATCCGGTGGGATCCTTCCGCCGCTGACCTGCGCCGCGCCCTCGAGGGCGTCCGTGCCCAGCGCGCCGTGAAGGGAGCTTAGGCAGCGATGACCCCCCTCCGGGCTAAGGGGACTTTCGCGTTCGGCCCCAAGGCCATGACCGATCGGGGCTGAGCACTGATGACCGCCATCGAATCGTTCGGCGTCACCGACGTCGGGCGCAAGCGGAAGCACA
>DATFTF010000304.1:0-9320 GCA_035262245.1 Thermoanaerobaculia bacterium | reverse complement strand
CCACCGAGAACGTGGTCCGGGGCGGGAACGCCGCCGGCGAGTTGAGGAGGAGCGCATCCCCGGAGATCGTCGCTGAGCCTTTGTTGTAGAGAGTGAGGTCGGCGGTGATGCGGGCTCCCGGTGAGACTCCGAATTCGGCGGCGAAAGGCACGGTCAGGTCCGCCGCTTGGCCGATGCTGTTGAGGGTGAGGCGCACCAGGAAGCCGCCCGAGCCGGTCCAGACCAGGCCGCCTTGAGCCGAGATTCCGAAGGCGTCGGTGTGGGGGAAGGTCGTTGTCAGCAGGCCAGAGGCCGGACTGGTCACCACCAGGTCCGTCGCGGCGAAGTTGGCGACCGTGCTGGTGTAGTTGGTCGGTGTGATGGTCGTGTCGCGGGTGGTGGCAGCGAGGGCGTTGACCACCGATTTCACATCCAGAGTCTGGGAGGTGAGCGTCGCCGCGGCCGGAACGGCCAAGGCCGGGTCGAGCACGGTGACGAGGCCGCTCGAGCCGGTCGCTTCCGCGACGTAGAGCCGCCGGTCGAAGATGTCGAAGTGAACCGGACTGCTGAAGCCGAAGTAACTGTCCAGCTCCCCGGTTGCCGGGTCGAATCGATCGACGGTCCGGCCCGCGAACATGCTGATCCACAGCATGCCTTGGTCGTCGAAGGCCATCTGCGACGGGTTCAAACGCCCGGTATTCGGGTCGTAGAAGGTCCAGGACGTCTCGGTCGCCTCTCCCGGCACGTACCGGACGATGCGGTTGTTGCCGAAGTCGACCAACCACAGGGCCCCGTCCGGTCCGGGAACCATGTCCGCGTAGGCGAAGGTGAAGGTCTTCCCGTCGGCGCTGCTGGACCGGTAATCGACCACCTGAAGAGTCGTGAGATCGAGCGATTGGAGGCGGCCGTTGGTCTGCGGAATCCAGATCGTATGGCCGTCGGGCGCCCGCCAGAAGTTGCCCGGCTTGGAGCCCGGAACCACCCACTCGCGCAACGCACCGGTGGTGGTGTCCAGCCGGCCGAGCGCCGAGAAGCCGGCGTCGATCAGGCTTTCGCCGTTCTCGATGAACCAGATGAAGTTTCCATCGATCTGGAAATCGACGGGGTTGGCCCCCAGGTTCTTGTCGTCCCTGATCTGCCATTGCTTGAAGGTGACCCCGTCGGTCTGGAGCTGGACGATCCGGTCGTTGGAAGGGATCAGAAACCACACCGTGCCGTCGGGCATGGGCCGGACCCGAACGCCCGAGACGGCCCTCGAATTTTCCGTGGTCCAGGTCGATCCGGAGGAGACCGTGGTCACCACCGTTTGGCCCGAGAGCCCGGCCGTCGCGCCCAGGAGAAGGCCGGCGGCGGAAAGGGCCGCGTAAAAACGCGGCCGGAACGAGCTTTTTCCTGCGGACATCGGCGGATAATAACGCAGCGATTTCCGAGGGCATTTCAGGACTTCGGCGAGCGTTCTCAATCGAGGACAAGAGAATGATGGCGAGAACTTCCGAATCCTTGATCGCGCCCATTCTGGCCGAGCGGACGGCCGCCGCGGCGCCCGAGCTGGTCGAGCGGCTCCCCGACGGCCGTTTGAAGTGCTACGCGTGCGGCCACCGCTGCCCCATCCCGGAGGGGCGGGAGGGCGTGTGCCGCGTCCGCTACAACGAAGGGGGCGTCCTGAGAGTCCCCTGGGGCTACGTGGGCGCTCTGCAGTGCGACCCGATCGAAAAGAAGCCGTTCTTCCACGCGTTGCCCGGGACCGATGCGCTCTCTTGGGGGATGCTGGGGTGCGATCTGCACTGCGCCTACTGCCAGAACTGGTTCACCTCGCAATCGATCCGCGATCCGCAGGCCGTCGGCACCCCGCGGGACATCGGTCCGACGGCGCCCGCGCGGCTGGCCCTGGAGGCCGGCGCGCCCACGGTTGTCTCGACTTACAACGAGCCCCTGATCACTTCGGAATGGGCGGTCGCCGTCTTCCGCGAGGCTCGGCAGCGCGGGCTCCGGACGGCTTACGTGTCCAACGGGAACGGAACGCGGCAGGTGATCGACTTTCTGGCGCCGTGGATCGATTTCTACAAGATCGACTTGAAGTCGATGGACGACAAGCACTACCGGGAGCTCGGCGGCGTGCTCCAGAACGTCCTCGACACGATCGGGCTGGTCCACGAAAAAGGGATCTGGCTCGAGGTGCTGACCCTCATCATTCCCGAGTTCAACGACTCGGCCGAGGAGCTCACCCGGGCGGCCCGGTACATCGCCTCCGTGTCCCCCGATATACCCTGGCACGTGACGGCCTTCCATCCCGACTACAAGATGAACGATCGGGGCGCCACGCGGGCGTCCAAGCTGATCGAGGCCGCCGAGATCGGGACCCGGGAGGGACTGCGCTACGTGTATGCCGGCAACCTGCCCGGCCGCGTGGGTCCGTGGGAGGACACGCGGTGCCCCGGCTGCGGCGTCACGGTCATCGAGAGGTGGGGTTTTCAGGTCCGCCGCAACACGCTGGTGGACGGCCGGTGTCCCCGCTGCGCGGCCTCCATTCCCGGACGGTGGGACTCTTCCGTCGAAGGCTCGACGCGGACCCACGGAATCCCGCTGCCGGTGCTTTAGGTAAACGCCGGGAACGCCGTGATTGCCGGGAACGCCGGAAGTAAAGTTCGAAGTCAAGAGTGAAGTGGCCTTCTCCCGCTTCGTACTTCGTACCTAACTTCTCGGCGTTCCCGCTGCGTTCCGGGCGTTCCTGTCGCGTTCCTGTAAACCCTCTCGCGGCTTGGTCGTCCAAATCACCGGCAGAAGGAGGGGGTTCTCATGAGCTCCATCGCCTGGACCCGGGACGCGGCGGCCCACCTGCTGCGAAGGGCGGGATTCGGGGGCACACCCACGGAGATCGACGCGCTCTTCTCGCGGGGATCGGTCGAAGCCGCCGTCTCCTCGCTGGTCGACTACGGCGGCGTCAGCACGGCGTCCTACGAGGCCGCTCTGGCGAGCAAGGGTTACAACCAGCTCACCACCCGCGGAATCCAGCAATGGTTTCTCGACCGCATGGCCTTCTCGCCCCGACCGCTGGAAGAAAAGATGACGTACTTCTGGAACTTGCACTGGACGTCGGGAATTTCCAAGGTCAAAGGCGTCACACTGATCCTCAACCAGAACAAGACCGAACGCCAGCACGCCATGGGGAGATTCGACGATCTGGTGATCGCCATTTCCCAGGACCCCGCGATGCTGATCTGGCTCGACAACGCCCTGTCGAAGGCGCAGCACCCCAACGAGAACTACGCCCGCGAGCTCATGGAGCTTTTCACCCTGGGAGTCGACAGCGGCTACACGCAATCGGACGTGACCCAGGTGGCCAAGGCCTTGACCGGCTGGACCGTTAAGGGCTACGGCAAGAGCGACAATTTCAACGGCGCGACTTTCGTCGACAACGCCGCCATTCACGACCCCGGCGCCAAGACGATCCTCGGCCGGACCGGACCGTGGACCGGGTATGACGCGATCCAGATCATCCTCGACTGGTCCGACGCGCTGGGGACCAAGTCGGGGCGCTTTCTGTCGGCCAAGCTGTGGACCTTCTTCGCCTATCCCTACCCGCCGGATTACATCGTGAACCAGCTCGGCGCCGTCTACGACTCCTCGGGCCACTCGATCCGAGAGGTTGTGCGCGCCATCTTTCTCTCGCCGGAGTTCTACGAGGCGCACACGCGCGGCGCCTGGGTCCGCAGCCCCGCCGAGTTCGCCGTGGCGCAGGTGCGGATGCTCGAGGGGGCCACCGATTTTTCCGCCGCGGCCAACGCGCTGGCGGGGATGGGTCAGAGCCTCTTCGATCCGTCCGACGCGAAAGGATGGTCCTGGGGGCCGGCGTGGATGAACACCGGAACGGTCTTCGCCCGCGCATCTCTGGCCAACGCGCTGGCCTCCAACCGCGGCCAGTCGGGCACGCGGTTCGATCCGAGCCGGGTGCTGTCCGGCCGGGACGCCTCCACCGCGGATCAGGTGGCGGACATCCTGGCCGACCGGTTGAACCTGACCGGCGCCAGCCCGGACGTGCGCGCCGCGTGGATCGACTACCTGAATGCCAACGACGACGGGTCTCGAGGGACGTGGACCAACAACCCGGCAAGCATCGACAAGAAGGTTCGAGGTCTGGTGCACGTGATGCTGACCAGCCCGGCGTTCCAACTGGCCTGAGAAAGGGGGAGGCAATGCCGGTCTCCAGACGCGACTTCCTGTTGAAAAGCGCCGGGTTCGTCACGGTCTCCGCGATGGTGCCGCGCTGGTCCCTCGCCGGCGCCAGGCGCTTCGAGGAATCGGTGGGAGCGACCGCCGCCAATCGGACCCTAATCGTCCTGGAGCTCATGGGGGGCAACGACGGGCTCAATACAGTCGTTCCTTATGCCGACAACGCGTATCCGACGGTGCGCTCACGCATCGGCATTCCGGCCAGTTCCGTGCTTTCTCTCGACGGGAACCTCGGTTTGAACCCGGTCATGAGCGGCCTGAAGGCTCTCTGGGACGCCAAACGCGTGGCTCTCGTCGAGGGAGTCGGGTATCCCAATTCGAGCCTCTCCCACTTCACCTCCCGCGACATCTGGCACACTGCCGATCCGGCCCTTGCCCAGGACCGCGGGTGGCTGGGCCGGTGGCTGGACGCCTACGTGGGCAGCAGCGCGAACCCCCTGGTGTGCACCGCTGTCTCCAATTCCCTGCCTCGGACGCTCTTGGCCGACAACGTCAGCGTTCCCTCCCTCGTTTCGCTCGCGAGCTACGCGTATCCGGCCGACGGCGCCTATCCCGGCGACAAGAGCAACCAGGTCAACGCGTTCGTGGCCGAGGCGGCAGACCAGTTCGAGATCGAGAACACCACCGAGCGGGTGAGCGTCCTCTCCGGGCTCGCCATTACTTCGTCGGGGATTCTTCAAACCGTGGGGAGCGGGTACGTCGCCGGCGGAGCCTATCCGAGCGGCAGCCTGGGGTCGGGACTTCAGCTCATCGCGCAGATCATCCACGCCGACCTCGGAACCCGGATCCTCTACATCACTTACGGCGGATTCGACAACCACGCCGGGGAAGACAAGGACCACGATCCGCTGCTGCAGACCGTCTCCGACGGAATCAAAGCGCTCTTCGACGACCTCGACGCCCATGGAAAATCGCACGACGTGCTGTTGATGACCTGGTCGGAGTTCGGTCGCCGCGTCCAGGACAACGCCTCCAACGGCACGGACCATGGAACCGCCGCGCCCCACTTCGTGGTCGGCGACGCGGTCAACGCCGGTATCTACGGAACGGCTCCCAGCCTGACCAGTCTCGACGCGAACGGAAATCTGCTGATCGAAAACGATTTCCGCTCCTACTATGGAACCGTCCTCTCCGACTGGCTGGGAGCGGATGCGAGTGCGATCCTCGGCGCGAGCTGGCCGAATCTGGGGTTCGTGAATAAGAGCTACAGCTGAGAATTTGTGATTTGCGATTTGTGATTTGTAATTTGGGCTAGCGAGCCGCCCTCCGGCGACTTGGTTCGCCGCAATCACCAATCGCAAATCACAAATCGCAAATGGTTTCTGCTAGCCTCCACGGATGCTCGAGGGCCGTGCCACTGCTGACGGCACACGGCGCTTTGCACAGGGGTCTTCCGCGGCGACCGGCCACTTTCGCCAGGCCGGGGATCTGCTTCTTTCCTCGATCGGCTTGGGGACCTACCTGGGCAGGGAAGACTCGGCGACGGACGCCGGCTACGAAGCCTGCGTGGGCCTGGCGTTGCGTTCGGGGATCAACGTCTTCGACTCCGCCATCAACTATCGCGGACAAAAGAGCGAGCGCTCCATCGGGAGAGCTTTGGCGCGCGCGGTGGCGCAGGGCGACGTCCGCCGGGAGGAGGTCTTCGTCGCGACCAAGGGCGGCTACCTTCCTCACGACGCCGACGATCCCCGCGATCCGCGGCGTTACATCCTCGACACGTTCGTCGAAACGGGCATCGCCCCGCGTGCGGAGATCGCACAGGGAGGCCACTGTCTGGCGCCCGGCTACCTCGCCGACCAGATCGAGCGCAGCCGCGCCAACCTCGGTCTGGCCACGATCGACCTCTATTATCTTCACAACATCGAAGCGCAACGGACGTCCGTCGACCGCGCGACGTTCACGGCCCGTCTCGCCGCCGCCGTTGGGGTCCTGGAGCGGGCCGTTGGAGAGGGAAGGATCGCCGCCTGGGGGCTGGCCACCTGGGACGGCCTCCGCGTCCCTCCCGAGCATCCCGAGCATCTTTCGATCACGGACACGCTCGCCGTCGCCCGCGAGATCGGGGGGGCGGGCCACCACTTCCGCGCGCTGCAGATGCCCGTCAACCTGGCCATGGCGCAGGCGATCGCGCTCCCGACCCAGTCGTCGGGCCAGGCGCGCCGGCCCGCGCTCGCCGCGGCGAGAGACTCGGGACTGGCCGCGTTCGGATCGGCCTCGCTCCTTCGGGGACGCCTGACCGGGGATCTGCCCGAGGAGATCGAAAAGGCGTTTCCGGAAGCCAGGAGCAACGCGCAGCGCGCCCTGCAGTTCTCACGCTCCGCGCCGGGCATGACCGCAAGCCTGGTGGGCCTCTCGACGCCTGCCCACGGAGAGGACATTTTCGCCCTGGCATCCGTGCCGCCGGCCCCCGGTGACCGCGTGATCGCGCTCTTCGAGTAGGCCCCGGAGGGCCGGCCGGAGCGAGAGCCGGACGACGCGCTGAAAACAAGCTCCCCCGCGGCGCCCGAGCGCCCGTCGGCGGATTCCTCCCCTTTTTCGGCCTTTTCGGCTAGAATGCGTCGTTCCCGCCCGGACACTCAGGTCAGCGCGGCGGGCGCTTGGGAGCTCATGTCCGACGATCCCTTGACCTCGGAAAACGGTTTTTCGACTAGCGTCGCCACGGAGCGAGACCCCCTCGGCAACGGGGAGAGTCAGCCTGGTCAGCCTGGCCCCGGCCCGGGCGAAAACGCCCCGCGGCCTCACCGCCGCCGCCGCCGCCGCAGACGGCGCGGGGGCGGAGGTCGGCCCGGCCAGGGCGGATTCGACCGCGCCGAAGAGCTCTCCGCGACCGGACCGGAAGTTCCGGTTGTCGGCGTCCTCTCTCTGCCGCCGCGCGAGAACTCTCCGGGCGTGCTGGTCTCCGCGCGCGCCAACTACCTTCCCACTCCGCGCGACCCGCTCGTTCCTCGGGACCTCATCGCTCGGGAAGGGCTGGAAGCCGGCGCGTCCATCGCCGCAGTTGCCGCCGAGGGAAATCGTCCGGTGGTGCGGCGGGTGGAAACGGTGGAGGGTTTGACGCCCGCAGATTTTCGGCAGCGCCCGACTTTCCAGGAGCTCGTCTCGATCGATCCCAACGATCACCTGAAGCTGGAAACCGAGCCCGACGAAATGTGCGGACGGGTGGTCGATCTCCTCGCGCCGATCGGTCGAGGACAGCGCTGCCTGATCGTGGCGCCTCCCAAGGCCGGCAAGACGACTCTCTTGAAGCGCATGGCGCACGCCGTTTCGGTCAACGACCCGGACGTGCACGTGATTGTCCTGCTGATCGACGAGCGCCCGGAGGAGATCACCGACTTCCGCCGCAGCGTGCGGGGGGAAGTGATCGCGTCGTCCGCGGACCTCTCCGCCGAGAATCACATCGCGGTGGCGGAAATCGTCGCCGAGCGGGCCCGGCGTCTCGTCGAGTGCGGGAAGCACGCCATCATCTTTCTCGATTCCATCACCCGAATGGCCCGCGCCTACAACCATATGCAGAAGGGGGGAGGCAAGATCCTCTCCGGAGGGATCGACGCCCGCACCATGGAGAAGCCCCGACGCTTCTTCGGCGCAGCGCGCAACGCGGAGGGGGGCGGATCCCTGACGATCATCGCCACAGCCCTGGTGGACACCGGCTCGCGGATGGACGAGATCATCTTTCAGGAATTCAAAGGAACCGGAAACACGGAGATCGTCCTGGACCGTGACCTTTTCAACCGGCGCATTTTTCCGTGCATCAACATCCCCCAATCCGGTACCCGCAAAGAGGAGAAGCTCTACGATCCGGAGGAGTTGCCCAAGATCGTCAAGCTCCGCCGCGCCCTGGCTGCGGTCGACAAGATCCAGGCCATGGAGCTGGTCTTGGGAAGGCTCTCCAAGTTCCGGACCAACAGCGACTTCTTGAAGAGCTTTTGAGCTCCGGCTCGGCGTGGAGGACCGCCCGCCGGGGACCGCCTGGGGAACGGGACACTTTAGGGCATTACTCCTGGGGCCCGCTTCCAGTTAACCTAGCCTTGATCAGATCCGATGGGTGATTCCGAGCAGAATCCGCAGCTCCGCGAGGCGATCGAGGAGTTGCAGCAGTATCTCTCCGATACGCTGCCGCCCCTGGTGGTCGCCGACTCCATCAAGTTGCTCCTGAAATACCCGCCCCAGATCGTCGCCTCCAACATCCACGCCTGGACCGCGGCCCAGTACCGCCGGGGGGCGGAGATCCCGCTCTCGGACTATCTCTTCCACGCTGTCAAGAAGATCCAGCTCATGGGCGAGTTTCGCCTCGTCCCCCAGGAGCCTTTCGTGAAATACCTGGAGGGATTGAAGAGCCAGGTCCTGGGCTATTGCCCGGAGGGAGATCGGGAGTTCCTCAAGGCCAATCTCGATCGGCTCGCGGAGTCCGCGGCCGGTCTCTCCTCCCCGGTGGAAGTCCTCTTTCGTCAGCAGGGCGGCGCAGGCGACCGGCCTCTGGCCCGAACGACGGGCAGCGCCGCGGTTTCAGCGCCGGAGCTGCTGGGTCTGCGCCGCGTCTCGATGGTGCTCGAGCGGCTGGAGCGGGAGGTGCTCCGTCACCCGTCGGCGCGCGAGGAGGTCAAGAAGGGACCGCTCGCCGCGCAGGCCCTGGCCGCGGCCGCCCGGGCCTCCAAAGACGCGCGCGAGATCGATCACATTCTGGAACGCCTGCGGGACATCGGTCTGGACGTCGGCACGATCGACGTGCTGCGGTCGCTCGGCACGAGTCTTCCGGGATGGGTGCCTCCGCAAACCGGGGGTCCTGCCGGAGCGCCCCCTCCGGCTTCCAGCCCGACGGTGGAGGCCATACGCCGGGTCGTCGAGACCGAAGATCCCGCGGAAGGCGCGCGCCGTTTCAACGAGATGGTGAAGACGGCCATCGACCGCTTCAACGAGGGCGCTCTTCCCCAGGCCATCACCATGCTGGAGCTGGCCGAGCGGATCATCGAGGAGAAGAAGGTCGATCCGGTCGTCGCCGAGATGGTGCGCAAGAGGGCCGATGAAGGTATCGACACCGAGCGTCTCCGCAAGTACGCCGAGTCTCCCGAGCAGCAGCCGCTGCTGCGCCGGATGCTCAATTTTTTCCTGGCCCT
>DATFTF010000303.1:0-2047 GCA_035262245.1 Thermoanaerobaculia bacterium | reverse complement strand
TCGGCGAAGCGGATGGCGCCGCGATCAACAAGCAGCTGCTGACCAATCTCTTTCCCGCGTTTGGCGCCTCCCACACCTTCGTCAACGTCGACGCCGGTCTGATACGACTGGACGATGTCTCGCAGTGGACGTCGCAGGTCTTCGGCATCGGGGAGATCGGCGAGGTCTTCGACGCCACGGCGTCCACCCTGACGCTCGACCTTCTGGGCCTTCCGGTGCGGGCCTTCGGCGGAACGTCCGGAGTTCTGGAAGGCCAGATTCAGGGCCTCTTCTTCCGATACCAGTCGCTGGGCGACTACGACTACGTCAGCGATCTGCTCATCGGCCCGCGCAGGCCGTCTCCGAGCGCCGATCCGCGCCGTCCCGAGCCCCCCACGACGCAGACCCATCCCGGCGATTCCGGCACGCTCTGGTTCTACGATCCGCCGCTCACGGCGAAGCCTGGACGCAAAGGGCCCGTCCTTCATCCCGCGGATCCGCCGGAGCGCGGTCTGCGAGCGCGGCGGCTGCGCCCTCTCGCGATGCAATGGGGCGGGCAGCGGGTGGCGCTCTTGAGCGGGGAGAAGACTGCGTTTGCGCTGGCGACCTTCGTGTCGACCGTCTGCCGCGTCCTCGACGTCGAGATCGTGCGCAGCTGGAGCACGGGCCACGACGAGTACTGGGGGAAGCTCGGCCACTTCGCCATCGGCTGGAAGGCCTGCGACCTCGTGACCGGCAAGCTCGGCGACCTGATGAAGGCCAATCAGGCCAACATCGGCTTCGGCAACGACGTTCTGTCCCAGGGCAGCCAGTTCAAGATGGGCCGGGGAGGCTTCGTCCCGCTGGCGGACGTGCCCGACTACGTGTGGATCTCCGCCTCCAAGTTCGTGCCCGCGCGCAAGGCGGAGCCCGGCCAGCATTTCGCCGACATCGACATTCCTGCCATCGACGGCGGCCCCTCGATGCTCGCGGCCTGCCGGAAGGATCCGAAGAAGATCGACCCGGCGGTCTGGCGCGATTACTTCGACGGATTTGCGCAGGCCGGCTGCGGCCCGGACGAGGGTCTCCTGCCGTTTCGAGTCTGGCAGCTCTGGGACATCATGGTGGCGGCGCTGAAGAAAGCCAAGCCGGACGTCCAGACGTTCGTGGCCGCCGCGGGCGTGATGGCCCACTACGTCGGAGATGCGTCTCAGCCGCTCCATTGCTCCTACCTGCATCACGGGCGCCTGCCCATGATCGACGAGCCGGCCGGCCAGTATCCCGTCGCCCACGACAGCGCGGAGTACGTGGCGTACAAGCAGACGGCTCCCGCCAAGGTGCACGGGATCTACGAGGAGCAGATGCTGGAGGTGGACACGCTCGGCGCGCTGCAAGCCGTCGACGCGGCGCTCGCCGGCGCCAAAGTCAAAGAGGACGTCGCCAGCGGCTGGGAGGCGGCACGCGCCACCTTCCGCGTCATGAGCGATGCCCACGATCGTCTCGAGCCGGAGACCATCATCGACTCTGACGATCCCTCCCTCTCCGATTCCGCGAGGGCCCGGCAGCTCTGGTCGACGGCCAAGGTCCGAGACGCGACGATCGCGTCCCTGGCCGACAGCGTTCAAACGCTCGCGCGGCTGTGGGCCAGCGCCTGGAAAGTCGGCAATGGCAAGGCGATCGCCGCTTCCAAGCTGAAGGCCTTCAAGGAAACAGAGATCCAGACGACCTACAAAAAGACGACGTTCGCGCGGGCCTTGACGCTCTCCGAGATGGTCCAGAGCGGAAAGTTCGAGGTCCCCTGAGACGGCGTCGCTGCGGAGGGACGGGTTCTCGGCAAGTCTTCGGTCCCGGTCCGCCTTCGGGTACTCTTTACGGCCGGACCGGACTCGGTTCGTGATGGGGGACGACGAAGCCATGCCCGAAATCCTCTCCAAGCGGAGTCTCGCCGTTGTCGTGCTCGGCGCGCTCGGTCTCGCCGCCCTGGCGGCGGCCGGGGCGGCGACCAACTCGAAGCTCGACGTCGCGGGGATGGATCGTGGGGTGAAGCCGGGCGATGATTTCTACGCCTATGCCAACGGCAGCTGGATGA
>DATFTF010000302.1:0-10315 GCA_035262245.1 Thermoanaerobaculia bacterium | reverse complement strand
GTGAACCGGCTGGGCGCGAGAGGAGAATTCGGCTTACGGCTGACGGTTGACCGCTTACGATGCGACGGCGTCGCATCAGAGCGTGTGTCCCGCCCCGTAGGCGCCCTCGAGCACGATCCGATCCGCGAAACGTAAGTCGATGGTCCGCGCCTCCCACCCACGACTTTCCATCAAACCACGCGCCCGGAGCAAGGCCTCGATTTTTGCCGGAGCATCACGCCGAAGAACCCGAACCGGCCGTCTGAAGATCGAATCCATCATACCGAAATCGCCGTCCGGCAAGGCATCAATTTCCGAAAGCGAAGCGACGTACTGCGGAACACGCGCCCGAAGATCTTCGAGCAACCCGACGGCGTCTGGCAGTTGCGCCGCCGCTCCGGAAAGCACAACGTAATCAGCGGGATCCGAGCGCGGATCGTAACGCGCGATCGGCTCGCCGCGGCTGTCGAGCCACCACAGGGTGTTGCCGTCCTTCCACAGCGCGGCGGCGGATCGCTCGCCGAGCGTCACCGTCAACCCGTCGGGGAAGCGCTTGGAGATGGTGACCCGATCGATCCACGGGAGAGTCCGCAGCTTCTCGGCCAAGGGAGAAAGATCGAGCATCACCAGATTGCGCCCCCGCCACGGGTCGAGTGCGTGGAGAATTTCTTCCGTGCGAGCTCGCCGGTTGCCGGCGATCTCGAAGCGCGTGAGCGCGAACAGAGATCCTCCCAGGAATTTCGCCAGCCCGCCTGCGAGGAGAATGACCGAGAGCGACACCCAGAGCCAGCGCCGCCACTTCGAGAGGCCGCGCCGCCGAACCGCGACTTTGCCCCGGCGAAGAAAGGCCGCGTCACGATCCATGAGCACCTCGCGCCAGATACTCCTCGCCGAAGCGGACGACGTCTCCGGCTCCGAGCGTCAAGAGCAGATCCCCGGGGTGGACGAGCGATTCGAGCTCATCATTAACCTTCGTCCTGTCAGAGAGATAGGCCACGTTGGCCTGGCCGGCCGATCGGGCCGCGGCGACGATCAATTCGCCGCTGATTCCCGGGATCGGCCGCTCCCGCGAAGGGTACACGTCTGTCACCAGCGCGACGTCGCAGCCGGTCAGGGCGCGGCCGAACTCGGAGGCGAAGTCGCGTGTACGGGAGTAGAGATGCGGCTGGAAAAGCGCGACGACGCGGCGCGCGGGATACACCTGCCGCGCTGCCGCGAGCGTCGCGGCGAGCTCGGTCGGGTGGTGCGCGTAATCGTCGATGACCAGAACTCCGCCGCGTTCCCCTTTCGTTTCGAACCGGCGCACCACGCCGGTGAAGTCGGCGAGGGCGCGCGCGATCGTGGGGAAAGGAATGGAGAGCTCGCGCCCGACCGCGATCGCCGCCAGCGCGTTGGCCACGTTGTGGCGCCCCGGGAGGTTCAGCTTCACCGATCCGAGACACCACGTCTCCCCTTCCCACACCTCGAACGTCGTGACGCCGGCCTGCGGCTTGAGCGCGCGCGCTTGCAGAGACGCTTCTTCCGACACACCGTAGGTCACCACCCGGCGCTTGACCTCCTTGAGGACGCGCCGGACACCGGGATCGTCGATGCACGCGACCACTGCTCCGTAAAACGGCACGCGGTTGGCGAAGATGGCGAAGGATTCGAGAATGTCGTCGAGATCCCGGTAGCAGTCGAGGTGATCCGCCTCCACGTTGGTGATCACCGCGACCACCGGCGTCAGTTTCAGAAAAGAGCGGTCGAACTCATCGGCCTCGGCCACCAGGAAGTCGCCCTTGCCCAGGCGCGCGTTGGTCCCCAGGATCCGCACTCGCCCTCCCACGACGATGGTGGGATCCAGGCCGGCCTCGGTCAGCACCATGCCCGTCAGGGACGTGGTGGTGGTCTTTCCGTGAGTCCCGGCGATGGCCACCCCCTGCTTCAAGCGCATGATCTCGGCCAGCATCTCGGCGCGGCGGATCACCGGAACGCCCCGCTCCCGCGCGGCGATCACCTCCGGATTGGAGTCCTCGACCGCCGAGGAGGTCACCAGAAGGTCGGCCTCCTGCACGTGGCGCGGATCGTGGCCGTACGCGATGCGCGCGCCGAGCTTGGTGAGCCGGTCGGTGTTCTCCGAGCGCTGGAGGTCGCAGCCGGTGATCTCCAGGGGCGTGGAGAGCAGCAGGATCTCGGCGAGACCGCTCATGCCGACGCCTCCCGCGCCGACGAAATGGATGCGCCGCAGGCGAAGGAATCTCATTTCGCGATTCCGAGCAGGAGATCGGCCAGCCGCGCGGCGGCGTCGGGAACAGCCAGCTCTCGCGCGCAGCGGCCCATCTCGGCCAGACGGCCCCGATCATTGAAGAGATCGCGCACCGCGGCGGCCAGACGGGAGGGCGTCAGGACGCCCTCCTCGATCACCACCGCGGCGCCGGCCGCCGCATGAGCGCGCGCGTTGGCGAGCTGGTGCCCGTGCGCCGCAGCGCCGAAGGGGACGAGGATCGCGGGCCGGCCGGCGGCGGCGAGCTCGGCGAGCGTCATGGCGCCCGCCCGGGCCACCACCAGGTCCGCCCACGCAAGCTCTTCGTAGAGTCTCGGAAGAAAAGGCTCCAGGCGCCAGTCCGCGGGGACCGTTCCGTAGGCCCCCCGCGTCGCCTCGACATGGCGATCCCCTGTCTGGTGAACCACTTGGAGGCGATCCGCGGCCAGGAGGGGCGCGGCTGCGGCCAGCGCGCGGTTCAAGACCGCGGCGCCCTGGCTCCCGCCGAAGAGAAGCAGGCGCCGCGTCGAACCCTTCGGATCGAGCGGAGGGACGGAAAAGAACTGCGAGCGGACCGGCGTTCCGGTCACGACGCCTGGGCGAGCCAGCCGCGCATTGGCCGCGGCCACGCCCACGGCCGTTCGGGTCACGAATCGGTTGACGATCCGGCTGGCCATGCCCGGCAGCGCGTCGGAATCGTGCATCAGCGTGGGGATGGAGAGCGAGCGCGCGGCGGCAAGGACCGGCACGATGACGTATCCACCCATTCCAGCCACGGCGCGGGCGCGGTGCCGGGCGAGAATCCTCCGCGCCTGAAGGAAGCCGACGGGCAGGTCGGCCAGAGCCCGCGCCTTGCCAGCGGGGCTCTTGCCGACGAAGCCCGACGCGACGACCCATTCGAGCGAAAAGCCCGATTCCGGTACCAGCCGTGTCTCCAGTCCGCCGGACGTGCCGAGGAAGAGTACCGGCGCCTCGGGCTCGCGGGAGCGGATCTCCTGCGCCAGGGCGATTCCCGGAAAGATGTGGCCGCCCGTCTTGCCCGCGGCGATCACGTACGCTCCCTCGGTTCGATCATTGCCCTTAGTCACGAGCTCTCAGCTTTCAGCTCTCAGCTGTTAGCCGGATGCCGTCGATTTCTATTGGCTGAAAGCTGGTAGCTGACAGCTGAAAGCCTCCTACTCTCACTATTCCGCCACCTCGTGCTGCGAGATGTTCAAGATCAGGCCTCCGGCAATCCAGGACGCCACCAGGGAAGATCCTCCGTAGGAGACGAACGGAAGCGGAATGCCCTTGGTCGGCATCAGGCAGAGCACGACGCTGATGTTGATCGCGGCCTGGACCACCAGGACTGCCGTGGCGCCCGCCGCGAGCAGGGCGGCAAAGGAGTCCGGCGCCCGACGCGTCGCGCGAAATCCGCGCCAGGCCACGACGCCGAATGCCAGCACGACCGCCATCGAGCCGACGAACCCGAGCTCCTCGCCGACGATGGCGAAAATGAAATCCGTGTGCGGATACGGAAGGAAAAACAGTTTCTGGCGGCCGCTTCCCAGCCCGTTGCCCAGGAAGCCGCCCGTGCCGACGGCGATCAAGGACTGCACGGCCTGGAATCCCGCGCGCAAGGGATCCGCTTCCGGATTCAGGAAGGAAAGGATGCGCGTTCGCCGGTAGCTCGCCGACAGAACCAGGGCCGCCAGGATCGGGACGAGCGCGGCGGCTCCCAGCCAGAAAATCCTGGCCCGGACGCCGGCGATCCACATCAGCACGGCGCACAACAGGACGTAGCAGGTCGCCGTTCCCAGATCCGGCTCGCAGACGACGACCGCCGCGGCCAGCCCGGTGAACACAAGGCCGGGCAGCAGGGCGCGCTCGGGGTCTCCCGTGGCGCGAGTCCGTCGGGTGATCTGGTAGGCCAGAACGAGCACCAGGGAGATCTTCAGCATCTCGGAGGGTTGGAGCGTCATGGGCCCGATCGGGACCCACCGCCGCGCCGCGTTGATCGGCGCGTGGAAGAGCGCGGCCAGGCACAAGGCGAGCGCCCCGCCGTAGAGCCCGTAAACGACCCACGGGCGCGCGAAAAATCGATAGTCCGTTCGATACACGAAGAACGCCGCGAGCCCTCCCACCGCGAGGGCCGCCACCTGCTTGAGGAGGTAGCGGTACGGATTTCCCCCGGTCTCCGCCGCGGAAACGGCCGAAGCGCTGTAGATCATCACGCAGCCGAACAACGACAGCGCCACCAGCGCCGCGAAGAGGATCTTGTCGGAGGAGAGCTTACGGGCCATAGGCCACCGTGAAACGGGAAACGGGAAACGGGAGACGAAAGAAGCTCATGGTCTTCATCGTCTTCCGTTTTCCGTTTTCCGTTTTCCGACTACGGCGCGCGCCAGCGCCGCGAAGTGCTCGCCCCGCTCTTCGAAATTGCGGTACTGGTCGAACGACGCGCAGGCCGGCGAGAGCAGCACCGTGTCGCCGGGGCGTGCGAGCTCGGCGGCCCTCGCGACGGCGCGCTCCATATCGAAAGCTCTTTCCGCGGGCACCACGCCCGCCAGCGCGGCCTCGACGACGGGAGCGGCCTCGCCGACCGTCAGGACGCGGCGGGTCGTCCGCCGAAGAACCGGAGTCAGCGCCGCAAAGTCGCCATGCTTGTCGCGCCCTCCCAGAATCAGGAGAACGGTCCCGTCGGGATATCCCTCCAGCGACTTCCTGGTCGCGTCGACGTTGGTCCCTTTCGAGTCGTTCACCCAGGCGACGCCGCCGGCCCGCGCCACGAGCTGCATGCGGTGCGGAAGTCCGGCGAAAGAGGAGAGCGCCGACTGGATCGCCGCGTCGGGGGTTCCCAGGCAGTCCGCGGCGGCCAGCGCCGCGAGCGCGTTCTCGAGATTATGAGCGCCCGCGAGCGCGACGCGACCGGTCTCCAGAACCGGACGGGCGACTCCGCGCACGGCCGAACGAAGCCACCCTCCCTCCACCCAGGCGCCCGAGCGCTCCGCGCCCGCGCGGGAGAAGGGCACGCGGCGGGGCGTCAGCCGGAGGCCGGCGGAGGCCGGATCGTCCGCATTGACGACGGCGAAGTCCTCCGCGGCTTGGTTCTGGAAGATCCTCTTCTTGGCCTCGGCGTACCGCTCGAAGCTCTCATAGCGGTCCAGATGATCGGGTGTGATGTTGGTCAGCACGGCGACGTGGGGCCGGAAGCGCTCGATCGTCTCGAGCTGGAAGGAGGAGAGCTCGCACACAAAATCGCGCGCCGAGCGCTCGGACAAAAACGACGACACCGGCACACCGATGTTTCCCGCCAGCGCGACGGGCCGGCCGCTCGCCCGGAGCATCTCCGCGATCCAGGCCGTGGTCGTGGATTTCCCGTTGGTGCCGGTCACCGCGATCCAGCGATTCTGCCCATGGACCTCGGCCTGGGCGATCCGCCAGGCCACCTCGACCTCGGAGAGAACCGACAGACCGCGGCGTCGAGCCTCGGCCACGACGGGGGCCGTCGCCGGCACTCCCGGTGAAAGCGCCAGCCAGCCGGCCCCATCGAGAAATCCCGTAGCGCCGGCGCCGAAGGAGACCCGAGCGCCACGGCGGCGCCAGGCCGCCGCGTCGGAAAACTCCGACTCCGGTTTGTCGTCGTGGATGGAGACGGCGACGCCCCGATCGAGCAAAGCGCCGGCCAAGGCCTGCCCGCTCCGAGCAAACCCCAGAATCGCCACTCTGGCCGGCATTCCGGCGAGATTCCTCGTCACACCTCCCGCCTTCCGTCTCCCGCCTTCCGTCTCATCGCAGCTTCAGCGTCGAGAGAGCCAGCACGGCAAAGAGAATCGCGACGATCCAGAACCGGATGATCACCCGCGACTCGGCCCAGCCGGCGAGCTCGAAATGGTGGTGCAGGGGAGCCATGCGGAAGACGCGGCGGCCGGAGGTCTTGAACGAGACGACCTGCACGATGACCGACAGAGTTTCCAGGACGAAGAGACCGCCCACGATCGCCAGCAGAATCTCGTGCTTGGTCATGACCGCGACCGCCGCGATTGCGCCGCCCAGAGGAAGAGAGCCGACGTCGCCCATGAAGACTTCGGCGGGGTGGCAGTTGAACCAGAGGAAGCCGAGCGAGGAACCGACGATGGCCCCGGCAAAAACGGCAAGCTCCCCCGATCGGGGCACGAAGGGGATCTGCAGGTAGCGCGCAGTCACCGCATTGCCGGTCACATAGGAAAGGATCGCGTAGGTGCCGGCGGCGATCCCGACGGCGCCGATGGCGAGCCCGTCGAGACCGTCGGTCAGATTGACGGCGTTGGATGAGCCGACCACAATCAGTGCGACGAACGGAATGTAAAAGGCCCCCAGCGGGAGCGCTATCCGCTTCAAGAACGGAAACGTCACCACGTCCGAGATCGCTCCCTGACCGGCCCAGGTCTCGATGGCCCACGCCACCAGAAGAGCCACCAGAAACTGGGGCAGGAGCTTGCCGCGTCCCGAAAGGCCGAGGCTGCGCCGGCGGGTGAGCTTGACGAAGTCGTCGGCAAAGCCGACCAGGCCCAGAGCGAGGAGCGTGGCCAGCGCGATCCACACGAAGCGGTTGGAAAGATCCATCCATAGGAGTGTCGCGACGACGACCGCGAGCAGGATGAGAAGGCCTCCCATGGTCGGCGTTCCCGCCTTCGCGCGATGGGTTTTCGGCCCTTCCTCCCGAATGGACTGCCCGATCTGGCGGTGCTTGAGGAATCGGATCATTGGAGGGCCCAGCAAAAGCGCGAGGAGCAGCGCGGTCACCGCCGACATCGCGGTCCGGAACGTGATGTAGCGGAAGACGTTCAAGGCCGGAATCGAGCGCGCGTAGGGGTAGAGGAGGTAGTAGAGCATCAGGCTCGCCCCTTTCCCCCTCTGGCCCGATCTTCCGCTCCGACTCTCATCGCCTCACCGAGTCCCTCGAGACGAACGTCCCATCAGCGCGAGGACGGCGCGCTCGAGACCGACGCCGCGCGAAGCCTTGAACAGGATCGTGGCTCCCTCCTGGAGCGTGCCGGCCAAAAGGGCCGCCGCCTCCTCCGGCGTATCCACCGTCCGAATGTGATCGGGATGGAATCCTTCCTCCAGCGCTCCCTCGGCAATGACCCGCGCGCGCGGCCCCACGCAGACGAGATCGTCCGCGCGGCCCCTGGCGTACCGTCCGGTTTCCCGGTGGAACCAGGACTCCTCCGGTCCCAGCTCGAGCATGTCCCCGAGCACGGCGATCTTGCGGGTCCCCACCATATGGCTCAGGGTGTCGAGCGCGGCGCGCATGGAGGGCGGGCTGGCGTTGTAGGCGTCGTCGTAGAGGACGGCTCCCGAAGGATGGAAGTGAATTTCCCCCCGATGCGCGGCGGCCTTCAGGTCCGGCGCCGCCGCGGCGCAGTCGGCCGGATCCGCGCCGCAGGCGATCGCCAGAGCGGAGGCGGCGAGAAAGTTGGAGACCTGGTGCGCGCCCGGCAGCGGCAGCCGGACCTCGGCGGAGCCGGCGGGAGCGCGCAGCCAAAGCCGGGACTCCGAACCGAGATCCTCCACGTTCTCCACGGTGACGTCCGCGAAAGCGGTGCGTCCGTAGCGCAGCTTCGTCCCCGAGAAGGCATCGGCAAGGGCCGACACGCGCGCGTCGTCGTCGTTGACCACGAAGACGCCGGAGGGTTTCAGCCCCTCGAGGATCTCCCCGTTGGCCTTCGCGACGTTGTCCAACGAGCCCAGGAACTCGAGATGCTCGGCCGCGATCAGGGTGATGCAGGCGGCGTCGGGCTCGAAGGTCCTGGAGAGCAGAGAGATCTCGCCCACCGCGCTCATCCCCATCTCCCCGACCATCCATTCCGGCCACCGGGTCAGATTGACGACGGACATCGGAAATCCGATGGCGCTGTTCTGGTTGCCCGGCGTCTTTTCCGTGGCGAACTTGTGGCCGAGGATCGCGGCCGCCATGTCTTTTGTCGTCGTTTTGCCCGCGGACCCTCCGATCGCCGCCAGGCGAAACCCGGCCTCGCGCCGAAGCACTCCGGCAAATTCCAGCAGGGCTCGCCGTGTGTCGGGCACCAGGACGACGGGGAACCCTCGCGGAAGGCCGATGGGGATGCGCTGAGCCAGCACCGCCCGCGCGCCGGCCGCCGCGGCCGGAAGGGCGAAGTCGTGACCGTCCACCCGCGCGCCCGGGATCGCCACGAAGAGGTCTCCCGGCCGGACGCGGCGCGAGTCGACGGCGACCCCCGACAGCGGAGCGTCTTCCGCGGGAGCCGCGCGCAGAACCGAGGCCAGCTTGGCGAGCGAGAAATCCATCTCGTTTCTCCGCCGCCCTAGGCGTCGCCCTCCGCGGCCCGGCGCGCGGCGAGCTCGGCGGCCACCGCGCGATCGTCGAAGGGGATCTCACGATCCCCGATCACCTGCGTCGTCTCGTGCCCCTTGCCGGCAATCACGACGACTGTATCGCCGTTGGCCAGCTCCAAAGCGCGGCCGATGGCCTCCCGGCGGTCCGTGATCTTGAGATATGTCCTCGCGCCGGAAGCCCGGATCCCCCGCTCCACTTCGTCGAGAATCGTCTGCGGATCCTCCGAGCGTGGGTTGTCCGACGTCGCGATCGCGACATCCGCCAGAATTCCGGCGATCCTCCCCATGGGAAAGCGCTTTCCCCGATCGCGGTCGCCGCCGCAGCCGAAGACGAGCAGTATCTTCTTGTCGGTGACCGCGCGCACCGCCTGGAGGAGCCGCTCCAGGGCGTCGGGGGTGTGCGCGTAATCCACCAGGATGGGATACCGCTGTCCCGCCTCGACCGGCTCGAACCGTCCGGGGATCCGCCGGACCGAAGCCAGCCCCGCGGCGATCTCCTCCTCCGAGAGCTTGAGCGCGAGGCCGGCGGCCGCCGCGGCCAGGAGATTCTCGACCTGGAACCGGCCGAGGAGGGGCGAGACGACCCGAAGACGTCCACCCGGATGTTGCACGTCGAAGGCCGTCCCGGAGAGATCCGTTCGAATCGAAGCCGCGCGCACGTCGGCCCCGGCGCCGCTCGCGGAAAAAGTGAGCACCGGCGGCGCGGCCGTCGACGCCAACCGCGCCCCGTACGCGTCGTCGACATTCACCACCGCCGGCGCGCCGGGTTTCCGCATCGCGAAGAGCCGCGTCTTGGCTTCGAAGTAATCCTCCATGTCGCGATGAAAGTCGAGATGGTCGCGAGTCAGGTTCGTGAACACGGCGACGTCGAAGCGGCACCCTTCGACGCGGTCGAGAGCGAGGGCGTGGGAAGAGACCTCCATGGCCGCGGCCGGGACGGCGTGCTCGACCATCTCGGAGAGGAGCGCCTGGATGACCGTCGCTTCCGGGGTCGTGCGCGGGGCCGCTATCTCTCGATTCCCGGTGCGGTAGGCCACGGTTCCCAGGAAACCCGACCGACCGTATTTCCTGGCCAGAATCGCCTCCAGGAGCATGGTCGTCGTCGTCTTCCCGTTCGTGCCGGTGACTCCCGCAAGCACGAGCTTCTCCGCGGGGTTGCCGGCCAGACGCGCGGCCAGGCGACCGAGCGCGGGCCGCGCCGCCGGAACGCGCACCCAGGCCACCGTTGCCGGCCAGCCCGCTGGGGCCGGCCGATCCGATACGACGGCGACCGCGCCGCGTCCGGCGGCATCTCCGGCGTGCGCGTAGCCGTCCTCCTTCGCGCCGCGAATGGCCACGAACAGATCGCCCGGTCCGGCCTGGCGGGAATCGTGCACGACACGCTCGACGACCGGAAGAGCGGCTGGGACCCCGCCGGCGATCTCCGCTTCCGGAAGGGCCGAGAGGATCTCCATCAGATTCACGGAGGGGGAAGCGGGGAACTCGCCTCCTCGCGGTTGCGATCGCCGCGGACCTCAGGCGCGTGCTCGGACAGGCGCAACCAGAGCGGCCTGTCGAGGCGCAGGGGCTCGCCCGCCGGCGGATCCTGGGAAATCACGAAGCCGGTGCCTTGCAAGCGCGGCACCACCCCGAGACGGCCGAAGAGCGCGAGCGCCTGCCGCGCCGAGAGTCCCGTCGCGTCGGGGACCCGGCCGGGGAGCGAGGGCGGCTCGCTCGTAAGCGCCGGGCGCAAGGATCGGCCGGTCGGCTCCCCGCGCT
>DATFTF010000301.1:0-4377 GCA_035262245.1 Thermoanaerobaculia bacterium | reverse complement strand
TTCTTCAGCATGGGCGCGACCAGGCCGGGCCGCCCGTTGCCGATGGCCTTGCCGTCGATTTCCACGATCGGATAGGTCCAGAGCGTCGTCGACGCCAGGAAGACCTCGTCCGCCTCGAACATTTCCGCCACAGTGAACGCGCGTTCCTCGACCGCGAGTCCCAGGCCCCGCGCGGCCGCGAGCGCCGCGGCCCGGGTGACTCCCGGAAGGATCCGCGGGCCGTTGGGGGCCGTGCACACAACGCCGTCCCGCACCAGAAACAGGTTGGCTTTGGTGGCCTCGGCGGCAACGCCGTCGCGGACGAGAATGGCGTCCATTGCGCCGGCCTCCTTGGCCTTCTGCAGGGCGAGCACATTGGCGAGAAGCATCACGGTCTTGATATCGCAGCGGTTCCACCGGTCGTCCGGGGCCAGGATGGCCTTGCCTCCCGGCTCGGCCGGCTGCGGATCGCTCTCCCGAGCGAAGGCATAGACGGTGGGCGGCGTCCCCCGCGGCGGAAAGGCGTGAGCCCGCGGCGCCGCGCCTCGGGACACCTGGACATACACCACGGCATCGCGTGATTCCAGGCTGTTTTCCGCGAGCAAGCGCGCAGCCATTTCAGGATAGAAACCGGGGTCCGCGTCGATGCGGAGCGCGGCCAGTCCCTCGCGCATCCGCTCGAGATGCTCGGTCAGGTGAAAGGCGCGCCCCCGCCAGAACCGGACGACTTCGTAGATCGCGTCGCCGAAGAGAAATCCGCGGTCTTCCGGCGAGATCCATGCAGCCTCGCGGGGAACATACTTGCCGTTGAGATAAACGACAGAGGAAGATTGAATCATTGACTCATTGAATCATTGGTTCATTGGGGCCAATAAGCCTCGATGGTCTCGACAAGTCCCAATCAGGCAATCCATCAATGAATCAATGGATCAATCCTTCTTCCATTCCCGCACGGCGCGCGCCAAATCGGCGCTGCCCGTCAGTCGCCGGTACGCTTCCTCGGCAGCCGGCAGATCGCGGCTCAGCGCCTTCCGTCGGCCGCGCCGGAGCAGATCGCGGACGGCGGTCAGCGCCTCGGGGCTGCGCGCGGCCAGTCTCTCGACGAACCGGTCGGTTTCCGGCCCGAGGGCTGCCGACGGAAAACTCTCCGACGCGAATCCCTGACGGGCCGCGGCGGCCCCGGAAAAAGAGCCGCCGCTCAGAATCCAACGCGCCGCGCGCGCCTCTCCCATCCGAAACGGCAGGAACACCGCCGCCGCAGGAGGGAAGCAGGCGAGCCGGATCTCCGGGAAGCCGATCCGCGCGTCGTCGGCGACGAGAACAACATCACAGGCCGCCGCGATCTCCGCGCCGCCCCCGAGGCAGGCCCCGGAGACGCTGGCTACCGTCACCGCGGGAGTCCTAAGGAGACCCTCGAGCACCGCGCGCATAGCCGAGAGCATCCGGTCGATGGCGCCCGGCTCCGGAACGTGTTCCGCGACCTCGACTCCGGCGGAGAAGGCGCGCGGCAGACCCTCCAGCATCACAACGCGCGCACTCCCGGCCTCCTCGATGCGCCGCGCCAGCAGGTCCAGATCCGCGACGGTGAGAACGTTGACCGGAGGGAGCGAGAGCGTCAGGCGAGCCAGTCGCCCCCCGTCCCGGCGCTCCAGGCGAATTTCTCGCTCCACGCTCACGCGTCGCGACCGGATCGAGTCGCCTATCCCTTCTTTTTCTCCGGCGGCCTGGTCGGCGTCGCGACGGGCGCCGATTTGGCGGCGCGGGCCTTCTCGGCCCGCAGAACGCCCCGGATGTTCGCGATGATGTCGGGTGTGATGTCCCCGGGTTCGATGCCCGAGTTGGGCCGACGGAGCCTGGCCTCGATGAAGTCTTCCCCGATGTTCTCCTTGATCAGCATCTGCGCCAGCTCGTTGACCTTCTTCACGTACCCGTACGCGTCGGCCAGAGCCTTGCGCTCCGCGACCGATCCGTGCCCAGGAATGATCTTGTCCACGTCGAGCAGGGCTAAGCGATTGAGCGCCGCCTCCCACCCCTTCGCGTCCACGTCTGGGGATTGCATGTAGGGAGCCCTCCCCCCCAGAGCCAGATCGCCCGAAAAGAGAATCTTGTCGTCGGGAAGGTAGAGGAAGATATCGCCGCTGCTGTGCGCCGGGCCGAGGAAGTAGACCGCCGCGCGGCGGGGGCTGCCGAAGAAACCCAGCCGGTCCGACATCGCCAGGAGGCCGGATTTCGTGGAAGAGGCCTTGGTCACCAGGGGAGCCACGGCCGAGGCCGCGTTCTCCTGGCAGATGACCTCCGCGCCGGCAGCGACGAACGGTGCGAGACCCCCCGCGTGGTCGCCGTGGGCGTGGGTGATCACGACGAAACGCACGGGCTTGCCGGCGGTCTCCTGGACTTTGTCCTGAAGCACCTTGCCGGTCGCGGCGTCGCTGCCGGTGTCCACAACGACGACGGCGTCGCCCAGGAGAAACCAGCCGGCGTTCGAGCCTTTTTCCGTCTGGGCCATCCAGACCCCGTCACCGACCTTTTGCACGGACACCGCGGGAGCCGTCTGGGCCAGACCCGCCAAGGGCAACGACCAGGCCAGAACAGCAGTCAGACCTCGGGCGCAGGATCTCATCGGCAAGACCTCTCTCTCGCTCTCGGAATCTCTTTCAAGCCGGCGACAACAACGCCGGCCGCTGCGAGATTCCTGGCGCCGACCTCTCGCGCACGGTGCGGGCGAAATCGTCGAAGAGGGCTCGCGAGACCGGATCGTCGAGGTTCTCGGGATGCCACTGGACGGCCATCAGCCACCGATCCGCGGTTTCCACTGCCTCGATCAGCCCGTCCGGAGCGACCGCGGACACGGCCAGTCCGGGGGCGAGATCCTCGATGGCCTGGTGGTGGCGGCTGTTGACGGCAAACGTCGTCCGCTGCGCGATCGAGGCCAGGCAGGTCCCCGCCGCAATTTCGACCTCGTGGTCCAGCCGCCGGGTCTGACGCGGCGGGCGCTGATGGACGAGCGAAGTTGGCCGCTGGAGGCCGATGTCCTGAAAGAGAGTTCCGCCCAGGGCCACGTTGACCACCTGGAGCCCTCGGCAGATCGCGAAGATCGGCACTCGCGCCCGCCACGACCGGTCGAAGAGGGCGAAGTCGGTTTTGTCCCGATCCGCGTCGAGCTCGAGCCCGGCCTCGGGGCGCGGAGACCGGCCGTAGCGCCGGGGGTCGACGTCGCATCCGCCGCCCAGAACAACGCCGTCGAATTCCTGCGGCGGGGGCGATCCCGGTTCCAGGAGCGCGATTTCGTCTCTTTGGAATCCTGAAGCGAGCAACGATCGGAGGTAGTCGTTCTCCTCGCGCTTACCCGCGTCGCGGTCCAAGGTCAGAATGACTTTAGTCATCAGGAGTCATTCTAGCCGCGAACTGATCTGAGTTCATCCTCGCCGGTCAGGGGAAATTTGCGATTTGTGATTTGTGATTTGTGATGTGTGATTGCGTCAAATCAAGGTTTCCAATCGCAAATCACAAATTGTTCGAGCGCTTAGCGCTCGAACAAGACTGCCATTCCCATTCCTCCCGAGACGCACAGCGTGGCGATTCCAAGATGGACCTGCCGCCGCCGCATTTCGTGGAGGAGCGAAGTTGCGATCCGGGCTCCGGTGGCGCCGATCGGATGGCCGAGCGCGATCGCTCCGCCATGGACGTTGACCCTCGACAAATCGAGGGAAAGCTCGCGGGCGCAGGCAATGACCTGCGCGGCGAAAGCCTCGTTCAACTCGACGAGATCGATTTCCGGGAGCTTGCGCCCGGTCTTTTTCAGCAGCGCGCGCACAGCGGGCACAGGGCCGATGCCCATTCGCGCCGGCTCGACGCCGCTCGAGGTCCAGGCCACCACCCGGGCGAGAGGCTCGGTCCCGGATTTCCGGACCTCCTCTTCGGTCGTCAGGACCAGGGCGGCTGCCCCGTCGGTGATCCCGGAGGAGTTGCCGGCGTGCACGGTTCCTGCCGTGGGATCGAACACCGGAGGCAGCCGAGCCAGCGCTTCGAGAGTGGTGTCCGGACGGGGATGCTCGTCGCGCTCCACACGAACGTCCCCTTTCTTGCCGGCCACTTCCACGGCCACGATCTCCTCGTCGAAATGACCCGCGGCGGACGCCTGCGCCGCCCTGCTCTGCGATTCCAGCGCGTAGGCGTCCTGTTCCGCACGGAGGATCCCGTACTCGTTCGCCAGGTTCTCCGCGGTCTGACCCATCAGCTCGCCGCACAGAGGACAGAGGAAGCCGTCGCGGTACATGCCGTCGACGACCTCTCCGTGTCCCATCCGCTGCCCGAACCGCGCCCGGGGCAGCAGGTAAGGAGTCGCGGACATGCACTCGGTCCCGCCGACCAGGACTACGTCGTTCTCGCCGGCGGCGA
>DATFTF010000300.1:0-4513 GCA_035262245.1 Thermoanaerobaculia bacterium | reverse complement strand
GCCGAGAATTTTCCAAACCGGAGCCCGCATAGAACGGTTCGCCGCACGCGAGCAGAACCTCTCGGCCGCCAGATCCTGCATGAAGTTTAAGGGGCCGCCGCGTCCCCGCGAGGGAGACGCGCGCGTGCGACCCCTTGGATTCTCTACCGCGAGCCGCGGGCTTCTCCCGCAGCGGGGCCTCTCGGACGGGACTTTCGGCGCAGGCGGTCGCTGCGCGACCGGCGCCGAGAATTTTCCAAACCGGAGCCCGCATAGAACGGTTCGCCGCACGCGAGCAGAACCTCTCGGCCGCCAGATCCTGCATGAAGTTGAGGGGCCGCCGCGTCCCCGCGAGGGAGATGCCCGTGAGCGAACCCCTACCGGGCGAGGCTCCGAAGCTTCTCGGAAGCTGCGCGGGAGGCTACGACCTGCGTGCCGTCGGAGAGCACGATGACGAGCCGACGGTCGTCGTAACGGCGCAGATGGACGATCGAATCGAGGTTCACGATGTGGGAACGGTGGACGCGCCGAAAGACACGGGGGTCGAGCCGCGCCTCGAGCTCCGTCAGGCTGATGTGCAGAAGGTGCGTCCCGCCCGCGGCGTGGACCTCCGCGTAGTCCCCCTGCGCGGCGATGCGTCGGATTTCGCGCACCGGCACCGGAACGATGCGGTCACGGTCGCGCGCGTAGAGGCGGTCGATCGGGGCGGGTCCGAGCGCCGCGTTCAGGCGTTCCGCCGCAGCGGGTGATCCGGCCGCGACGGAGAACCGCCGGCGGATCCGCTCGAGCGCCTTGAGCAGACGCTCCCGCCCGAAGGGTTTGACAAGGTAATCGAGCGCGCCGATCTCAAAGGCGGCCAGCGCATGCTCGTCGTAAGCGGTGGTGAAGATGACCTCCGGAGCGTGGTGGACGCGCTCGAGCACGCGAAGGCCGTCGAACTCCGGCAAGCGGACGTCGAGGAAGACCAGGTCCGGACGGAGTCGTTCGAGAACGTCGATCGCCGTGTGCCCGTCCGCCGCCTCTCCCACCACCTCGATCCAGGCCACTCCGTCCAGGAACTCCCTGAGATTCAGCCGAGCCTGAGCCTCGTCCTCGACGAGAACCGCCGTCACGGGGCGAGTCATTCGAACTCCCCTTCGAGCTCCTCTCGGCGAGGCACGACCACTTCCGCCTCGAAACCGCCGAGAGCAGAAATTCCCGTGCGTAGGCCGGCTTGTCCGCCGTAGAGCGCGCAGAGACGCTCGCTCACCAGCCGGAGTCCGAGTCCCTGCCCCGTGGTCGGGCCCGTGGCTCTCCCGTCTCCGTCGTCGGCGACCGAGAGCCGCAGCGTCCCGTCCCGGCACTGCGCCCTCACCTCGAGGCGTCCCCCCTGTGCTCGCGGAGCGATCGCGTGCCGGACCGCGTTCTCGACCAGGAACTGCAATACGAAGGGGGGCACCCGGGAGGCGAGGGCCTCCGGTTCGGCCTCCAGCCGCGTCTGGAGCCGCGTTCCCAACCGAAGCTTTTCCAGACTCAGATAGTCCTCGACGAATTTCCACTCCTCGGACAGCGAGACCTCGTCGCGGTCCTGGCGCTGGACCTGCAGAACGTAGCGGAGCACGTCTCCGAGCTTTTCGAGCGCCGCGGTGGCGACCGGCGGATCGCGGGAGACCAGGCCCATCAGGGAGTGCAGGAGATTCAGGATGAAATGCGGATTGAACTGGGCGCGAAGGCCCGCGAGCTCGGCCTGCGCCCTCAGCGACTCCGCCCTGGCCGCGCGCTCCGCCTCGCGCCGGGCCCGCTGCGCGGAGATGGAGGCCTGCCCGATCCCGCAGGAGGACACGTAGACCAGCAGGGAAATGAGACCCTTCCAGATCACGGTGACGCCTCCGACGGTGATCTGAAAATGCCCCTTCTCGACGTAATACCGCACGCCCCAGGCGAGCACCATGGCGCCCGTGGACAGGGTCACGAAGACGATCGCCCCGGCCAGATGCGCAAGCGTGAACGAGATCACCGGAACCCGTCCCCAGGCCCACCGCCGAGTCCACAGGAGGGCGGCGGGCACCAGCAGGGCGTCGGGCAGAGCGCTCAGGGCCGCCGAGACGAGCGCCGAGCCCCAGGAAATCTTTCCCGTGATGAGGAAAGTTCCGGCGATCGTTGCCCAGTAGAGCAGCGTCGCCAGCAGCCAGAGGAGCGCCGGCCGGCCCGCTCCGAGCCGGGGCGCCGAAGGGTCGGCTTCCCCGCCGAGGCGTTGTTCGCCCACGGTGTCATTGTTGCCGAGGAACCCGGCTTCGTCCACGCCATCGAGCGAGCGAAACGCCCGTTCACCGAATCGGCGGCCCGGCTCCCGAGGTGAACGCTCCCGTTATTTCGGGGCCCGCCGAGAATGCGCCGGGAGGTGGCCGATGGCCCTGCGCAATGCGAGCGTCCCTCTGACTCTGGCGATCTGGCTAGCGACAAGCGGAAGTCTTCCGGGCGGCGATACGGACTCGCAACGTCTCCGCCAGATCAAGCTCAAGCTGATGTCCGCGGACTATCGCGCCGACTTAGACGAGCTCGCCCGCGGCCGCGAGCAATTGACGACCCTGAAGGACGATCCGGCCCTGGGCTATCTCGCCTCTTACTGGTCCGCCTTCGCCGGGATCCGCCTGGCCATCAACGGCTCCAGCCGCCAGATGTCGAGCCAGGAGACCGAGCGCAATCTCCGCGCCGCGCTGCGCGACGCCGAGGATGGGCTGCGGCTCAAAGAGGACTTCGCCGATACCCATGTCCTGGCCGGACACGTCGCCAGCTGGATGGCCGCGATCACGTTGCGGCGTGAGAACGGGGCAATGCAACGTTTCAAGCAAGAGGGGACTGCAGCCCTGCCGGAAGAGACGCGCTCCTGGATCGACCGGACCTGGAAGCACCTCCGCCGCGCCCGGGAGCTCGCGCCGAAGAACCCACGGCTGCCCTGGGTCGAAGCCGCCATCTGGTACAACGTTCCGCCCGAACGCGGAGGCAGTCAGGACAAGGCAGTCGCGATGTACCGGGAAGCCCTCGCGCTGGCGCGAGCCGAGCGCGTAACGGATCCTCTCTGGCCCGACTGGGGCGAGCCCGAGGCGCTCATGTCTCTGGCGTGGTGTCTCTTGAACCGCTCGGCGCCGGACCCGGCCGCCGCAAGGGATTCCGCTGAGGCAGCTCTGCGTCTGCGCCCGGACTGGTACTACGTCCGCGAGATCCTGCGGCCGCAGATCGACCAGGCTCTCCGCGGGGAGATCCAAAAGTGATCGCGCGTTCCGTTCCGGAGCCGGGAGCGCGCCAAAGTGGTTTCCTTTCCGCGAGCGGAGACCGAACAGTCAGCGTGGCTGCGGTCGCCGTGTTGTCGTTCGTGGCCGGGCTGCTCGCGGCGGCTCAATTCGTGCGCCTCCACAATGGCCAGGCCGCCGCAGACCGCGTCTTCGAACTGCGCGTGTACCACACGCTGCCCGGTCGCATTCCGACGCTGCACTCGAACTTCCGCGACCACAACATCGCCCTTCTCAAGAAGCACGGAATCGAGAGCATCGGCTACTGGACGCCTCAGGATCCGCCGGATTCCGACAACACGCTGATCTTCCTCCTGGCCCACGACAGCCGCGAGGCCGCCGTCCGGAACTGGAAGGAATTCCGCGACGACCCCGAGTGGCAGGAGATGGCCCGGGCGTCGAAAGCCGGTGGAGAGATCATCGAGAAGGTCGAATCGACGTTCCTCGCGCCGACCGACTACTCCCCGCTGAAATAGAAGGCCGCTCTCCCTTCGACGGACTCCGCCGCCGGAAACCGCGGCGACGGCGGGGCGGCCGGGCAGCTCCGAGAAGGGATGCCTCCGGGCTGGGGCCGCTCTGTGGCACGCTGCCGCCGGAGCCTGTCATATGAAATCGGCCCTCCAAGCCACCCAATGTCGCAAGGCCGTCCGATGACGCCCGCCGACGTCGAGATCGAGCTCGAAAGGCTTCACCCGGCCGGCTTCGCCTGGGCCCTGGCCTGCTGCGGCCGGCGGCGGGAAGAGGCGGAGGACGTGCTTCAAGCAAGCTACCTGAAGATCCTCGACGGCCGGGCGCGATTTGCCGGCCGCTCGACCTTCAAGACGTTTCTCTTCGGCGTGATCCGCCGCACCGCCGCCGAAGAGAGGCGCAGGAGGTTGCTGACGCGGGTACTCCTCGGAGACCGCCGCGAACCGGAGGCGCACGAGGAGAGCGTCGCTCCGGCGGAGCGGCTGGCGCTGCGCGCGGCTCTCGGCCGGCTTCCCCGCCGGCAGCGAGAGGTTCTGGAGCTGGTCTTCTCCATGGGTATGACCGTGCAAGAGGCGGCGGAGACGCTCTCGGTCTCGGTGGGATCGGCCCGCGTTCACTATGACCGCGGAAAGAGACGGCTGGCGGCACTCCTCGGCGGCGGAGCATGCGCATGAGCGAGCGGGAAGAGGAGCGCGAAATCGCGCGGCTTTTCGAAGAGGCGCGCCGTGCCGACGAGAGTTCCGCGCCTCCCTTTCGGAAGGTCCTGGCGCGCCGCCGCGGCCGCAAGGCCCCGCGCC
>DATFTF010000299.1:0-6028 GCA_035262245.1 Thermoanaerobaculia bacterium | reverse complement strand
CGACGGCGAGCCAGTCGCCCTGCTCCCGCGCCGCCTGAAGGTAACGCACGTGCCCGGCGTGCAGCAGGTCGAAGGCTCCGTTGGCGAAGACGATCGTTTCGCCGCGCCCTCTCCTAACCCCTGCCAGATCCAGCAATTCTTCCCGAGAAACGACTTTCTTAGTCATCGTTCGGGAAACCGAAAACGGTAAACGGGAAACGACCGTTCCAAGAGGCCGGGCTTATTCGATTCTCGATTCCCGTTTCCCGTTTCACGAGAGAAGCGTCCGGTCCGACTCGATTGCCTGAGCGACCTCGTCCGGCGTCGCCACCGCCGTCCCCATCTTCATGACCACGACGCCTCCCGCGAAGTTAGCCAGATGCGCGGCCTCCAGCGCCGTGGCGCCAGTGGCGATGGCCAGAGAAAAGGCGGCGAGTACGGTGTCGCCCGCGCCGGTAACGTCGGCGACCTGGTCCGTGCCATGCACGGGGATGAGGACGGCTTCCCGACCCTGTTCCAGCAAGGCCATGCCTCGCGATCCGCGGGTCACCAGGACCGTCGGACACTCGATGGTCCGCGAGAGCGCTGCCCCCGCAGCGGTCAGCTTCTCCACCGAGTCTCCCAGAGTCTGACCGCAACACTCTTCCAGCTCCTCTTCGTTGGGAGTCACCGCGTCGACGCCGCGGAACCGGGAAAGGTTGTGCCGCGAGTCGACGAGGATCGGGGTCCCCGGCCGCGCCGCGGCGCGGAGGATTCCCACCGCTTCCGGATCGATCGAGCCGTAACCGTAGTCGGAAAGGACCGCGCCGTCGGCCTGCGCCGCGAACGTGCGGAGCCGCTCGGCCAGCGCGCCGCGGATCGGATCATCCGCCGACACCGCGTCTTCGCGGTCGTACCGCACGATCTGTTGCTTGATCGAGTGGGGAGCGCCTCCCAGAATACGGGTCTTGGTCGGGGTGTGGAACCGCTCGGCGGAGCACAGTCCCGAAACGTCGATGTCCCGCTCGGACAGGACGCGCCGGAGCGAGGCTCCGAACTCATCCTGGCCGATCGCCCCGACCGGCAGCGGCACTCCCCCCAGAGACCGGACATTGGCGGCTGTGTTGCCGGCGCCTCCCGGCAGGCTTTCCTCTTTCCAGAAGCTCAGAATGAGAACGGGGGCTTCGCGGCTGACCCGCTTGGGATGGCCGTAGAGGAAACGGTCCAGAACGAAGTCGCCCGCCACCACCAGCCGGCGGCCCTGGAACCCGGCGAGCAGCGAGAGCAGGCGCTCTCGCGTGACGGCGGAACTCACGGACAGCACCCGCTTTTCCAGATCTTCAAGCCGCGCGGATTATAATGACGGCCCGTCGGAACCGCTGAAAGAAGAGCATGCTCGACACCCAGGTCCTCGTTCTGAACAGAGTTTTCCAGGCGGTCCAGGTCACCTCGGTCCGCAAGGCATTCTCTCTGTTCTACAAAGGGCACGTGCGCGCGGTCCTGCCGGACTACTCGACGTACGAATGGGAGAACTGGTGCGACATCCCCGTCCAGCCGCACGACGAGGTGGTGCAGACCTCCTCGATGGCCATCCGGGTTCCGCGCGTCATCGCGCTGAAGGACTTCGATCGGCTTCCCCGGCAGGAGGTGAAATTCTCGCGGCACAACATCTACATCCGCGATGGGAACCGCTGCCAGTACTGCGGCCACAGATTCCCCTCCTCGGAGCTCTCCCTCGATCACGTGATTCCGCTCTCGCGCGGCGGGACCTCGTCCTGGGAAAACGTGGTGTGCGCGTGCCTCTCTTGCAACGTCAAGAAGGGCAACCGCACTCCCCACGAGGCGGCCATGAAGCTCGTCGCCGCGCCCAAGAAGCCGCGGTGGCATCCCGTAGGGCACTTCAGCGCGAGCAAGTTCCATCCGGCCTGGCGGAACTTCCTCGATCTGGCTTACTGGAACACCGAGCTCAAGTAATAATTTGCGATTGGCGATTTGTGATTTGTGATTGGGGCTGAGAAGCCTCAGCTCGGCGAGATCTGCTCCGAAATCGCAAATCGCAAATCACAAATCACAAATGGTCTCGGCCCACCAGTTCCTCCACCGCCCGGAAGGCATCTTCCACCCCGATCTCCCTCATGCACTCATGCCCGTACGGGCACTCCTTCAGGAAGCAGGGGGAGCAGAAGACGTAGCGATCCAGGATCTTCGCCGGCGCGCCGGTCGGCGCGGTGCGCCCGGGATCGGTGGGGCCGAAAAACGCGACGACCGGAGTGCCGACCGCCGCCGCCAGGTGCATCGCGCCGGAGTCGTTGGCCACGACGATCCGGGCACGCGCGAGCAGTGCCCCGAGCTCGGCGGGATCCAGATCCGGGCCGAGCACGGGCGGGGAGGCCTTCGCCTGAGATGCGATCGAGATGCCGAGCTCCTCCTCGCCCGGGCCGATGACGATGCCGACCGCGTAGCCGGAGGCCGCCAGCTGGTCGGAAAGAGCGCTGAAGCGCTGCGCCGGCCAGCGTTTGGTCCAGCCGAAGGCCGCTCCCGGCGCCAGGAGAGCGAGCGGCCTCGGGCTCTCGAGGCCGGCGGCTGCGAGCGCGCGGCGGGCCCGCTCGGACCGGTCGCCGGAAATCGGAAGGCGGGGCGGTTCGAGATCCGAGGCGAGACCGCGCGCGGCCAGCAGGTCGTCGTAGTCGCGCAGCTGATGCCGGACGCCTGACGGAGGCGCCAGGGCGAGCGTCAGCAGCCAGGCGCGGTGGTCGGTCGCGTAACCGATGCGTTCGCCGATGCCTCCGGTCCAGGCCAGGAGCGCGGCGCGCAGGGAGTTGGGAAGAAGCCAGGCCTCCGCGAACCGCCCTCGGCGCAAGAGGGCGACGTCGCCCAGGAAGCTTGAGCGGATCAGGATCTGGTCGACGCTCTCTTCGGCGCGGAAGATCGCGGCGGGACCGCGGCGCGCCAGGACCGCAAGTCGATCCCCCGGATACGCTCGGCGCAGGGCCCGCACGAAGGGAATGGCCATGACCGAGTCCCCGATCCAGTTGGGGGCGATGACGACGCGGGAAAAGGCCACGAGCTATCAGCTGTCAGCTCTCAGCTGTCAGCCTGTCTCCGTCCGCGCCGGTCCCATATCGGACAATGCGCGAATATAACAAATATGTTATGTTCTCCTTCTTGGAATTCTGAAGGCTGAAAGCTGATGGCTAAGAGCTGACAGCTTCTCCCTCCGGCCTCGTCCGCCACCGATTGTGCATCCACAGCCAGGCGGCGGGGTATTCGCGAATGGCGCGTTCGGCCGCGGCGGTGTAGCGGGCGGTGGCCTGGCGGACGCGCTCGGAGCGGTCCGGCGCGCTCTCGAACTCCGAGGCCAGGATGGGCGTCTCGAAGACGAGCCGGTATCTTCCCCCTCCGATCGGCCAGGTGAAGACCGGGACGACGGCGGCGTCGGTCTTCATCTGGAACAGCGCGAGCGACGGGGTCGTTGCGGCCAGGCGTCCGAAGAAAGGAACGAAGATCGCTTCCTCGGCCAGAACGTTCTGGTCGATGAGAATCGCCACGGTCTGTCCGGCGCGGATGGCCCGGAGGACTTCGCGCGCCGCATCCTTCTTCTGGATCAGACGGTTCCCAAACCGCGTGCGGCGGCGCGCCAGCTCCTCTTCCAGGAGCGGATTGTCCAGGGGCCGGACGACCGACGAAATCGGCTCGCCCAGGAGACCCGCTCGAACCGCGCCGATCTCCCAGCTTCCGAAGTGCGCCGACAGCAGAAAGACTCCCTTTCCCCGTTGCCGGGCGGCCTGCAGATGCTCGACCCCTTCGACCGTGACCCGCTCCTCCACTTCCGCCCTGGAGAGGGCTGAGGATTCGAGGAACTCCATGAAAGTGGCGCCGAAGCGGTCGATGCATTCCTGCGCGATGCGCCGTCGTTCGTTTTCGCTGCGCTCCGGAAAGGCGGCCGCCAGGTTCTCGAGGAGGATGCGCTTGCGCGACCGTGCGACCTGTAGGGAAAGCCGTCCCGCGATGCTGCCAAACGCCGCGGCCGAGCCTTCCGGGAGAAGGCCGAGGGTCCCGGAGACGGCCCGGAAGAGGAGGTGCTCGGCCCGGTGGCGCGCCCAGGAACGGGATCTCATCGGGCGGCGCGGCTCCGCGCGAGAAGACCGTGGAGAAACGCGAAAAATCCCTCCTCCTGGACCTCCACCGCGAGTCGGACGGCGAGGGTAGGCAGGGGAGTCCGACCGGCGAGCTTGACCGCATCCTTTTCGGTTGTGACCAGCCACGAGCTGCCGGTCCGTTCGGCAGTCCGCCGGATTCGCTCGAGATCGCGGGGCCCGTACCGGTGATGATCACGGAACGCGAGGGTGACTTCGGGGGACAGGTCGAGCTCGGTAAGCGACGCGGCGAAAGTTGCCGGCCGGGCCACGCCGCACACGGCAATCAGACGCCGGCCGGCGAGAGATCCCGTCTCGACCGGCGCCCCGTCGGTATCGCGCAGGCCGGCGGCGTGGATGCGGGCGGTGAAGACGGGAGCGCGGGGATTCCAGCGGGCGAGGATCCGGCGGGAGGCCTCGGTCGGCAGGCCGGCGGCCGCGCGTGTGAAGACGACAGCGTCGGCGCGCTCCAGCGCGGAGAGCGGCTCCCGCAGCCGACCCCCGGGCGGGAAACGTCCTCCTCCGAAAGGATCTGCCGCGTCGAGGAGCAGGAGATTCGCGTCGCGCCGAAGGGCCAGATGCTGATAGCCGTCGTCCAAGAGAAGGAGATCCGCTCCGAGCTCCCTCGCCGTGCGCGCCGCCTCCACCCGCCGGCGGGCGACCACGACCGGCACGCCCGGAAGGCGGCGCGCGATTTCGACCGGTTCGTCTCCGCCCACGTCGGGTGACACGAGCGGGCCCTCGCCGCGGGAAACGACGACGATGCCGCGGCTCACACGTCCGTAGCCGCGCGAGAGAATGGCGGGTCGGCGGCCTTCGAAGCGGTAGCGGCGCGCCAGGAACTCAACGAAAGGAGTCTTGCCGGACCCGCCCACGGTCAGGTTGCCAACCGAAATCACCGGTAGCCCGACATCGTGCGATCGCGCGCGTCCCGAGACATACCGCCGCGCCCGCGCTTCCAGGATTCGGGCGTAGAGGCTGGACAAGGGAGACGGGCTCACCGGGCCGCTCGATGGGCGGCGGCGTCGCGCAGGAGCGGTAGCACCAGCTCTGCAGTGGCGGCAGCGGCGCCGCGGTTCTTGGCGACGAAGCCGCGCGCCCGTATCCCATGTGAGCGCGCCGAGTCCGGCTGGTCGAGGCAGGACGCGATCCAGGCCTGAAGCTCCGGGGCACCGCTCACCCGGGAGAGAAAGCCTTCGTCTTCTCCGCGCCGGGCGATCTCGCGAAAATTCTCCATGTGGGGGCCGGTCGCCACGGGCAGGCCGTGAGCCCAGGCCTCGATCGGATTGTGGCCTCCCGAAGGAATCAGGCTTCCTCCTACGAACGCGAAGGCACCCAGACCGTAAGCTGAGGCCAGCTCTCCGATCGAGTCGAGGAGATAGACCGGCAATCGGGTGATCGGGTGATCGGGTGATCGGCTGATCCGATCCGAGGGGCGGGAACGGCGTACGAGGTCGAAGCCCTCCCGTCGAACCAGCTCGGCCACCGCGTGGAACCGTTCGGGTCGGCGCGGGGCAAGCACGAGCAAGCAGCGCTCCGCGAAAGGTCGCCAGGCCGTGAGGACGAGCGTTTCTTCTCCTTCGCCGGTCGACGCGGCGACCAGAACCTGACGGCCGCCGGCGAGGGCTTCGAGCGCCGCGGCGTCGGCAAAGGGCGGCGCCGCGGGAAGGTCGTACTTGACATTGCCGGTGACCCGAACCCGGTCCGGCGCAGCGCCCAGGGCCAGGATCCGCTCGGCGTCCGGCTCGCTCTGCATTGCGAAGAGCGCGATGCGCGCCAGAGTCCGCCGGATGAATCCACGCGCGATACGGTAGCGAGCGAAGGAGCGCGGGGAGATCCGTCCGTTGACCAAGGCCACCGGGATGCCTCGGCGCTGCGCTCGTTCGAGGAAGAGCGGCCAGATCTCTGTCTCGGTCAGAAGAACCAGTCCGGGC
>DATFTF010000298.1:0-2249 GCA_035262245.1 Thermoanaerobaculia bacterium | reverse complement strand
AGCTCGACGGCCAGCCGCCGCTGCCCGATTCGCCGGCCGAGCTCCTCGGCATAATCCGCCGCCGGCGCGCGCAGCATGTTCATCTTCCAGTTGGCGACGAAGAGATTCATTTGTGAATTGTGAATTGTGAATTGTGAATTGGACGATCGAGATGACTTGCCGGCTTATTCACAATTCACAATTGGCAATTGGCAATTCAGCCCTTCAGCGCTTCTATCCCCGGCAAAGTCCCCTCGGCTAAAAACTCCAGCGAGGCGCCTCCGCCGGTCGAGACATGGGTGAAGCGATCGGCGACTCCGGCCTGGACCGCCGCTGCGACGCTCTCGCCTCCCCCGACGACGGTCACCGCATCGGAGTCCGCCAGCAGCATGGCCAGAGTCCTGGTGCCGCGGTCGAAGGGAGGGTGCTCGAAGACGCCCATCGGGCCGTTCCAGAAAATGGTCTTGACCGGGTCGAGCAGGCGCTCGAACTGTTCCAGGGTCTTGGGCCCGACGTCCAGCGCCATCGCGTCGTCCGGAATCTTGGAGATCCCCACCGTCCGGGCTCCGGCCGCGTCCTCCGGCGACTTGCCCACCACGAAATCGGAAGGCAGGGCGATGGTCTTTCCCTCCTTCTTGCAGAGATCGAGAATCTCGCGCGCGAGCGGCACGCTCTCCGCATCCAGAAGAGAACGCCCCACGGGCAGGCCGAGCGCCTTGACGAAGTGGTTGGCCATTCCCCCGCCCACCAGGAGCACGTCCGCGGAGCGGGCGAGTACGCGCAGCGTCTCGATCTTGCCGGAGATCTTGGCTCCCCCGAGAATCGCGGCGAAAGGGCGCTCCGGCTCGAGCAGCCGCGAGAGCTCCCGCACCTCCTTTTCCATCAGGAGGCCGGCGGCCTTCTCGGAGACCAGGCGCGGCACGCCGACGATGGAAGCATGCGCCCGATGCGCCGCTCCGAACGCATCGTCCACGTAGACCTCGCAGAGCGCGGCGAGCGCCGCCGCGAACTCCGGGGCGTTCTTCTCTTCGCCGGCGTGGAACCGCAAGTTTTCCAGGAGGAGAACTTCCCCGTCCTGGAGCGATCGCGCGGCGCGCTCCGCCTCGGGACCGGCGCAATCGTCCACGAACCGCACCGGGCGGCCGAGTAGCTGAGCGAACGCGACGGCGACCGGGGCGAGCGAGTACTTCGGATCGGGCTTGCCCTTGGGTTTGCCGAGATGGGAGGCGCAGAGGACACGGGCCCCGGCCTCCGCGGCGGCTCGCACGGTCGGCAGAGTTTCGCGAATCCGGGTTGTGTCGGATACCCGTCCCTCGGCGATCGGGACGTTGAAGTCGACCCGGAGGAAAAGACGCTTGCCGGCGAGCTGGAGCTCCCGCATCGACTTCATGGCGGAAAGGATCTTAGTAGATCGGGTGATTTGGCCATCGGGTGATCGGGTGATATTTCCATTGAAGAAACGTCGAGCCGAAATCACCCGACGACCCGATGACCCGATGACCCGAATGACCCGATGAGAGAATAGGCGAATGAGGAAAACCCTCGCAGCATTTCTCTTCCTGGCCGCAAGCTGCCTGCCGCTGGCCGCGGCCGGCCCGCAGACCTCGCATGGGACCGGCGGAGCGGTGGCGGCAGCGGAGGAAAACGCAGCTCGGGTCGGCGTCGAGATCCTCTCCCAAGGAGGCAACGCCGCCGACGCCGCGGTCGCGGTCGCCTTCGCCCTGGCGGTGACCTGGCCGGAGGCCGGAAACATCGGGGGCGGCGGATTCTGGATTTCTCGCGACTCCCGTGGGCGGCTCCTGGTCATCGACTTTCGCGAGACGGCTCCCCGCGCGGCGCGCCCGGATCTCTTCATCCAGCCTGGTCCCGGCGGAAAGCCTCCCTCCTCCACCGAGGGACCCCTGGCCTCCGGAGTCCCGGGCTCGGTCGCCGGACTCGCTCTGGCGCACCGGAGGCTCGGGCATCTTCCCTGGAAGACGGTGGTCGATCCCGCGGTCCGGCTCGCGCGGGACGGCTTCGTCGTCTCGGAGGCTGTGAGCCGCTCGATCGCCGAAGAGAAGAACCGCCTGGCCCGCGACTCGGAGACGGCCCGCGTCTTTCTCCCGGACGGAGCGCCGCCTGCGCCGGGATCGACGCTCAAGCAGCCCGACCTGGCTCGAACGCTCGCCACGGTCCGCGACCATGGGGCGGACGGTTTCTATCGCGGCGCCGTCGCGCGTCAGATCGAAGAGGGCCAGCAGCGCGACGGCGGCCTCATCAGCCGCGGCGAT
>DATFTF010000297.1:0-4283 GCA_035262245.1 Thermoanaerobaculia bacterium | reverse complement strand
TCCAGATTGCCGAGCGTCGCATGTGTCTCTCCTTTGCGAGTGAAGGGAGCGCCGAACCAGGCGTAGCGCTGCCCCGGAAGAACCAGATCGATGGCCGGGACCAGGAGGCTGAAGAAAGCGAGCGACCAGAGCGGGCCGTTGGTCCGAAACAGGCGGAACTGCACGAACCAGGCGCCGGCCGCCACCAGCGCGCCGAAGAAGACGCGCCCGGCGCGCGAGTCCGGCGTCGTCTTGGGATCGGAGATCATGAAGAAAGTGAAGATAAGGAGCGCTCCGCTCTCCAGCCTGTGAATCGGGATGGCCGCCGGCTCGCCCAGGTACGCGGAGCGCCCGAAGACCAGAGCCAGGTAGACCGCGAGGAACGCGAAGGCGACGTCGCTCCGGGCGGCACGGTTGACGACGAGCCCGCCGGCGCAGGCCACCAGGAAGCCGAAGAACGCGGCGCTGCCCCACTGGGCGGGCGAGACCCAGACCGCGTCGGTGGCCGCGAGCGCGGCGACGATGCCGAAGTTGGTGGGATTGAAGAGATGCTTGCCGTCGAAGCGAAGGAGGAACTTGCTGGCGACCGCCGCGCATGCCGCGGCTGCCGCGATGGCGTGCGAGTTGGTCCGCAGGAGCAGGCACAAAGACAATCCAGATATTGTGGCGCTCCGCGGATCGAAGGCCGGCAGGCGCCAGATCCTCGTGCAGGCGAGCTGCGTGGCGAGCGCCGTCCCCAGAAGGATCGCCGCTCGCAGCGGCGAGACGTCGAAATGAAGCCGCGCGATCCCGTACAGAAGGAGTCCCGAGAGCGTGGCGATCTGATACACGCGCGGATCCCGTCCAACGATCTGCCGGAAGTTCATGCGCCATCCATCCGGGGATTGGGACACCGCTCCAGCCTCGTGGTTCCACGACTGGAGACTGGAAACTGGAGACTGGAGACCGAGGACTTAAGCCGCTGACGCCATGCTGTTGGTTCCTTGGAGGCTGGCCTATCTGCGTGAGCCCTCGAAGTCCCGTCCGCTCCCGCTACAATTCCACCGATGCCCCTCGACCGCGGCTCCCATCTCGGCCCCTACGAGATCCTGGTTCGCCTCGGCGCGGGCGGGATGGGGGAGGTCTACCGGGCGCGCGACACGCGCCTCGGCCGCGAGGTGGCGATCAAGGTCCTGACCGAGGGCGCCGGGGCCGACCGCGCGCGGCTGCGCCGCTTCGTCTCCGAGGCCAAGGCCGCTTCGGCTCTCAATCACCCCAACATCCTGACCGTCCACGAGATCGGCAAAGCGGCCACCGGTCCTTACATCGTCACCGAATTGGTCGACGGCCACACCGTGCGCGAGCTGCTCGCCAACGGCCCGCTGCCGGTGTCTCAGGCGCTCGACATCGCCACCCAGACCGCCGAAGGGATCGCGAAAGCCCACGAGGCCGGGATCGTCCATCGCGACATCAAGCCCGAGAACCTGATGGTCACGCGCGACGGCTTCGTCAAGATCCTCGACTTCGGCCTGGCCAAGCTTCTGCGTCCCGATTCCGAAGCCGCCGAGCCCGCGGCGCCGGCCGCCTCGAGCGTCACCGCGACCGGCATCATCGTCGGCACCGCCGGCTATCTCTCGCCCGAGCAGCTGCGCGGCGCGCCCGCGGATGGGCGCTCGGACGTCTTCGCCCTCGGCGTCGTGCTCTACGAGATGGTCACCGGCGGCAATCCTTTTCATCGCGGCACCGCCGCCGACACCTTCTCCGCCATCCTCCGGGACGAGCCGCCGCCGCTCGTGGACTGTGCGCCCCAAGCGCCGGGCGATCTCGGCGAGGTCGTCGCGCGCGCGCTGGCCAAGAAGCCGGAGGATCGCTTCCCCGGCGCCCGCGCCATGGCCGCGGAGTTGAAGCGCATCCGCGCCCGCATCGAGTCCGGCGAGGCGGCCACGGCCGTGATGCCGGAGTCGAGCGCGCCGAGGAAAGGTCCGGCGCATCGCCGCTGGCTCCTCCCGGCGGGCGCCCTGGCTGCTGTTGCGATCGCCGTGGTCGTCGCCCTCGCGATGCGCCGCCGCAACATGATGCTGCCGCCGGTGAAACTCCCCGCCGGCGTCGACCTCGCCGTCGCCGTGCTGCCGATCCAGGACGAGTCCGGCGACGCCGATCTTTCGCGCGCGAAGATCGGGCGGATTCTGAGCGACGCCTTCGTCCAGATCCTCTCGGACGTTCCCAAGGTCTACGTGGTTTCGCCGATCCGCCTGGAGGAAGTCTCGCGGATGTTGAAGCGCTCTGTCACCGAGGCGACGACGGATACGGATCTGGCCATGACGCTCTGCCGCGGCTCCGGCGCCAACGCGATGCTGACCGGCCGGCTCTCGCACGTCGGCAAGACGTACGTTCTCGACGCCGAGCTGACCCGCCTTCCCGACACGTTGCTCGGGAAGTTCCAGGCGAGCTCGGAAATGCCCGACAGACTCCTGCCCGAGCTCACCGGCGGGATCGCCGAGAAGATCCACTCGAAGATCGGTGCCTCCTCCACCCGCGACGCGAGCCAGGTCGCCACCGGCTCCATCGCCGCCTACGAGCACTTCGTCCGCGGCTACGACCTGCAGAACGAGGGGGAGTTCCAGGCCTCCATTCCGGAGCTCGAGAAGTCCGTCGAGATCGACCCGCGCATGGGCCTGGCCTGGAGCTTCCTCGCCTGCGGCTACTCCTTTGCCGGCGACGACGCCCGCGCGCTCGCGGCGCAACGCAGGGCCGAACAGCTCCTGGACACCGTCAATAAGAAAGAGCGCCGCTGGATCGAGTTGAACGGCACCTGGGTCAACAGCCGCAACTCGTCGCTCTTCCGCCAGGGAGCCGAGCAGTACATCCGCGACTATCCCGACGACCGCGAAGGCTATTTCTACGCGGGCCTGGCCGCGGAGTGGCTTGAGAACGACTGCGCCCGCGCGCTCCCGTACTACGAGAAGGCCTTCCGCCTGACGCCGACCTACTACCCGATCATCAAGGCCCTCGTCGACTGCAACGTGAAGTTGAACCGCACGAACGAGGCGATCGCGGTCTTGAAGCGCTACCTCTCCTTCCCCGTCGGCGCCAGCGGCCGCGGCCGCCTGCAGGCCGAAGGCCGTCTCGCCGAGCTCCAAAAGGGGAAGTAGGCCCGCTCGGGTTTCCCCTGCGCTCCGTAGGGGCGGGGCTTGCCCCCGCCGGCTTCCCTCTCTCCCCGCGGAAGAGGGTCGGGGTGAGGGATAGCCGTCACAGGAAACGGCCGTGTGCTCGGCGCTGGTTGAAAAATTCGAAGCGCGGTTGCGCGGCGACCGCCCGAGCTGCAAGCAGCGCCGCGGCCTCGCGCTACACTGCTTTCGTGAAACGCAAACCGGCCGAGATGCAGAACCTCCGTCTTTCACTTCCCAGCTCTTTGCTGCGCAAGATCAAGAAGCTTGCTCTTGAGAAGGACAAGTCCGTTTCCGCACTGCTCCGTGGACTCATGGAGGAGGCCATCCGCCGCGAAGAGAGCTATGACCGTGCGTACAAACACTGGCGTGAGGACATGAAGAGCATCCGCGATTTAGGGACCCATGGCAGGATCTCATGGACCCGCGATGAGCTCCACGAGCGGCGCAGAGCCGCGTCCCCCCGGCGTTCTCGTCCGTAATCCGTCTCTCCACTTCGTAATGAAGTAAGGCAGTCGTCCAGGAAGTTCGGCGCGAGAGGTCCCTCCGCTTGTCTGTATGTACGTATGTACATATAATTGCACTATGCGCCGGATCACTCCTCGTTCTCGGCGGACCGCGGCCGACTCGACCCCGGCCGCCAAGACCCGCATCACGATCCGCATCGACACCGACGTCCTCGACTGGTTCCGGCGCCAGGCTGGTGCCTCAGGCGGTTACCAGGCGCTCGTCAACCGCGCCTTGCGCGACTACATCGATCGCGAGCCGCTCGAAGCGACGCTGCGCCGCGTCATCCGCGAAGAGCTCGCCCGCGCGGGCGTGCGCAAGACGCCGCACGGTTACGACGAGGCGCTCCGGCCGGCGATGGTGGCCGATTCGGAAGACTCAGAGTCCCAGTACGGAGCCTCCCTGAGGCGGCGCGGCAGACAGCGGCGATCGTCCAAAGGGCGACCAGACTAGAATGAAGAGAGCGAGGAAAAACGATGGCGACGAGGTTCGAAGAACTCGAAGCGGAGGTCATGAAGCTCGACTCCAGGTCCCGCGCCAGGCTCGTCAAGAGACTGATTCAGAGTCTCGACAATCCCTCGAGCGCCGCGATCGAACGCTCCTGGGGCGAGGAGGCCGAACGACGCGTAGCGGAGCTACGGGAGGGCGTGG
>DATFTF010000296.1:0-5417 GCA_035262245.1 Thermoanaerobaculia bacterium | reverse complement strand
CGCAGCGGGATTCCTACCGCCTACCTCCTACCACCCGCGTCCTCTCCCATCACTCAAGCCGCTCGGCCTCCAGCGCCACAGGGTGAACGCGGCGTTTGCCGTTGACTTCGTCCACGATCTTCCCCCACGGCACGTCCGGATCGTGCACGAAGACACAAAGCCAGCCTTCGCGCGCGGCCTCGTCGGTCAGCCGCTTCTTGTTCTGGATGAGCTCGACGGGATAGAGGTCGTAGGCCATGGTCCAGGGCACCGGCACGTGCGCCGAGGTCGGAACGGCGTCGGAGAAGAAGAAGGCCGTCTTGCCTTCCGAGTCGAGTCGGACGGCCTGCATTCCTTCGTTGTGGCCGCGAACCGGGACCACGGTGATCCCCGGCCGGATCTCGCGCTCCCCTTCGACGGCCTCGAGCAGCCCCGCCGCGGCGAGAGGCTCCCAGTTCTCCTCCCGGTAGGAGGCCCGGTCCCGCTCGTGGGGTCGGCGGGCATGTTCGAGCTCCGCTTTCTGGACGTAGACCGTGGCGCGGGGGAAGGCGGGAACGACCGCGCCGGCCTGATTGCGAGTGGCCGCCCCGGAGTGATCGAAATGGAGGTGCGAGAGGATCAGGGCGTCCACGTCCGCGGTTCGGACGCCGTGCGCGGCGAGCGAACGTTCGAGCGTCGCATCGCCCTCGATCCCGTACATCTGCCGGGATTTCTCGTCCCACTTCTGTCCCATCCCGGCGTCGACCACGGCCATGAAATCCTTCCCTCGGACCAGGAGGCAGTTGGTCGCGACCGCGACCCGGTTCTGGTCGTCCGGCCGGGCTTTCTTCTCCCAGAGGACCCTGGGAACGACCCCGAACATGGCGCCGCCGTCCAGCCGGAACCGCTCGTCCGGGACGATCTGGAGCTCAAGCCTTCCCAGCCGCATCGCGGCGATTCTAGTGCGCCGGGCCGAACGTCCGGCCGGCCGTCTGATTCAAGCGCATCAAGTGCTCGCCGAGGTCTTCTGCGAGGCTTTCGCGAAATGCCGGCACGAGCAGGAGCCCGGTCGCGTCGCGGGGACTATAGTTGCGGCGGGATTTCCGCGAGCGCGCGCATGAGTGAGGTCGCTTACGTCTCAGAGGTTCGGATCGAGCGGATCCGGGGGCCGGCGCGCCTGGCCTACCTGCCGTCGGAGACGGCTCCGGTGCATTTCGGAGTCCACGGTGCGGTGGCCCGGCACTACGGTGTGTCGCCGGAGGTGTCCGAGCCGCATGCCGCCACCCTCGATTACGTCGTCGCGGCCGCCGGCGGCTGAATGACCGGAACCTTTGGGGGCGCGCTGGAGGCGCGCAAGGTGGATGCCAGCGGGGGCAGGCTCAACGCCCTGGCTCGTGGCGAAGTCGAGGTCGAGGACGGCGTTCTGGTGATCAAGCGCATCCACATCACGTTCCACATCAGGGCGCGCGCCGCGGATCGAGGGACGATCGAGCGGGTGCACGGTTTTTACGCGTCGAAGTGCCCGGTCTACCGCTCGATCCAGGCGGCCATCGCTGTCACGAGCTCGTTCGAGCTGGAAGAAGAACAGCCGTAATCGATCCCTTCTTGGAGGTGTCGTTATGGATCTGATTCACCCGATCGCGCGCCGTTGGAACGAGGACGCCCGGACGGACCCCGAAACGTTCTGGTCGAAGGCGGCGTCCACCATCCCCTGGATCCGGAAGTGGGATCGCGCCTTCGAGTGGACGCCCCCGACCTTCCGGTGGTTTTCCGGCGGAAAGACCAATCTCGCCTGGAATTGCCTGGACCAGCACGTGGCCGGCGGCCGCTCGGGCCATGCGGCGCTGGTGGGGGTGAACGAGCGCGGCGAGCGTCGGGTTTTCACTTACGGACAGCTCCTCCACGAGGTCGAGCGCGTCGCCGCGGCGCTTCGAGGCATGGGGATTCGCAAGGGCGACCGCCTGACGATCTATATGCCGACCATGCCGGAGGCCATCATCCTGATGCTCGCCACGGTGCGTATCGGCGCGATCCACGTCGCGGTCTTCGCGGGATTCGGCGCCGGAGCGCTCGGCGACCGCATCGCCGCCTCCGGCTCGCGGCTGGTCTTCACCGCCGACACCACGTTCCGCAAGGGCAAGGACGTGCGCTTGAAGGAGATCGTGGACGCCGCTCTGCAGGCGACGCCGACCGCGGTCGAGCGGGTCGTGGTCCTCAAGCGGTCGGCCTCCGCGGCTCCTCCGATGACGCCGGGACGCGACGTCACCTGGGAGGATTTCCTGGAGCGCGGCGCGGGATTCGACGGCGGCTTCGTTCCCATGGAGTCCAACGAGCCGGCGTTCATCCTGGCCACCTCGGGCACCACCGCGCGCCCCAAGCTCGCCGTCCACACCCACGGCGGATATCAGGTCCACATCGTCACCATGGGGAGGTGGGTCTTCGGCCTAAAACCCGAGGACGTCTGGTGGTCGACCTCGGACATCGGATGGGTGGTCGGGCACAGCTACATCGTCTACGCGCCCCTGGTGGTCGGGTGCACGACGCTGGCCTACGAAGGATCGATCGATCACCCCGCGCCGGACGCCCTTTGGCGCATCGTCGAGGAATTCGGCGTCACCGGAATCTTCACCTCGCCCACCGCGGTGCGGCTCCTGATGCGCTATGGCGAGCAGCACGTCCGGGGCCGCGACCTCTCCGCGCTCGAGCGCGTCTTCTCCGCGGGGGAGGTCTTGAACGCCCCGGCCTGGGAATGGCTGCAGAAGACCGTCCTTCAAGACCGGATTCCGGTCATCGACCACATGTGGCAGACCGAGACCGGCGGCCCGATCTTCGGAAATCCCTACGGTCTCGGAATGCTCCCGATCAAGCCGGGCTCTGCGGGGATTCCTCTCCCGGGCATCGAGCCGGCGGTGGTGACGCCCGCAGGAGAGCCGTGCGCGGCGGGGGAGAAGGGGATCATGGTATTGAAGCGCCCCTTCCCCGGCCTCACGCCGACTCTGTGGGGAGAGCCGGAGCGCTGGAGCCGCGACTACTGGGAGCGGCTGCCGGGCGTCTACTACACGGGCGACTCCGCGCACATCGACGAGGACGGGTACGTCTGGTTCGCCGGCCGCGCCGACGAGATCATGAACATCGCGGGCCACCGCATCGGCACCATCGAGGTGGAGACCGCCTGCCTGAAGCATCCCGCGGTGGCGGAAGCGGGCGTGACCGGACGGCCCGACGAGTTGCGCGCGGAGGTGATCTCCGCATTCGTGGTGCTAAAACAGGGGCACCACTCCTCGCCGGAGCTCAAGGGAGAGTTGCTCGACACGATCCGGCGGGAGCTCGGCCCGGTGGCGGTCGTCGGCGATCTGAACTTCGTCAACATGCTCCCCAAGACGCGCAGCGGAAAGATCATGCGGCGCGTCCTGAAGGCGGTGACCCTGGGCAAGGAGCCGGGCGACATCACAACGATCGAGGATGAGGGCTCGGTCGAAGAGGCGCGCCAGGCCTGGGAGCAGATGCGGGCGGCGATCGCCGGACGCTGAGCGACGAGAAGGTCTAACAATATATATATTGTTAACCGGGCGAGGCCGCGGTAGACTGGCTCCGCGATGCGGCTGCACTTCTACGGGACGAAGGGCTACGTCGAGGAGAGCTCCCGAGCCCACTCCGGACACTCGGCGTTCGTCCTGGAGTCGGAGGGCTTCCGGCTTCTCTGCGACTTCGGAGAAAACCGCAAGGGAATGCTCGGGCGCATCGCTCCAGACGCGATCTTCGTCTCCCACGCCCACCCCGATCACGCCTGGGGCCTCCAGGAGGGCACGCGGCTTCCCGTCTATGCCTCCGCGGTCACGCACGAGATCACCAGGGACCTTCCCATCGAGACCAGGATCGTGCTCGAGACCGGCCGCAGGGAGAAGATCGGACCGCTCTCTCTGACGGCCTGCCCGGTCGTTCACTCGGTGCGTTGTCCCTGCGTCGGCGCCCGCATCGCTACGAAGGAGGGAGTGCTTGTCTACTCCGGTGACGTCATCAGCTTCGAGAATCCGGAAGCGGCGCTGTCCGGCGCCCGGCTCTACATCGGAGACGGATCGACCCTGAAGGGCTCGCTCGTGCGCCGCCATGGGAGCGGCGCGCTCATGGGGCACACCACAATGCGCGCGCAGCTCGGCTGGCTGGGCAAGTTCGCCGTCCCGCGCGCGATCTTCTCGCATTTCGGGAAGGGCCCGATCGAGATGGGGGATCAGGCCTTGAAGCAGGCCCTGGCGGAGCTGGCCCGAGACAAGGCGCCCGGCTGCCAGGTAGAGTCCGCGCGCGACGGACTGCAGCTCGAGCTCAGACTCTGAGCGGTTGAACGCCGACCCTACCGGTGGGGAGGGACCGCCGGCACCGACGGGTATCCGTTCGGCCCCACGACCGGCTGAGCGGATCCGGGTGTTCCCAGCGGAGCAAGCACCGGCGTTCCGTTCGGTCCGATGGTCGGCGGCGCGGAGCCGGGCGTGCCGGGCGGCACCATGACCGGCGTGCCATTGGCGCCGATCGTCGGCGAGGCGGCTCCCGTCGGGCCCAGGACCGGTTGCCCGTCAGGACCGATCACCGGCGTGGCCGTGCCCGGCGCCATCGCAAATCCGTTCTCATCGACCGCCGTGGTTCCTCCGATCGTCAGGCGAAAGCCGTTGGCGTCGACCGGTACTGCCGAGGTGCTTCCGGGAAAGCCGTTCGCGCCCACCAACGGTTGGACGTCCGTCGGGGGCGGTGCGGAGATCGCGCGCGCGAGATCTCCTGCAGTGCCCGGCGCGGGCGCCGTCCTCGGCCCGCCGTATCCCCCATAGATGGCCATGCGCGGATCGTAGACGCCGCCGGGAATCGACGGCGGTTGCGTCGCGGTCAACGTCTCACCCTCGGTGGGCGCCGCGCCGCCGCCGGTCGGGCCGAGATAAATCACCTCGCCGGGGGCGAGCTCGTGCGCGGACGACGGCTCGACGACCGCCTTGTCGAGTGATGTGCGGTTGAAGGTCCGGTGAGTCGCCGTGGTGCGGCCGGCGGCCGTGACGGCGACAACCTCCTCCTGCGGCACGCCCGTCAGTGTGCCGCCGGGATACGCGTGGAAGGTCAGGACGCTGCCGCGCTGAGCCGGGCGATCCTGAGAGAGAACCTCGCTGCCGTCGCTCAACGCGATCCGGTAGAGCGGCCCGGTCGCGGCGAGCGCCGCAGAGGCGATCAGCAAAGAGAGTGCGGAGACAAACAGTCGCTTCATGGCATCACCCCATCCAGACGTGGGAAATGCACGATCGTTGCCGGTCCTCACAGGAGGACAATAGGGGGCCGGAAACCTGAGGAGAAACTAAGTGCGGGAGCGGGTGTGCGCGGTGAGAGCCGGTCCCGTCGCCGCGACGTGCTCGCGCGCGGGAGCGGCGGTGCGGGCTTCCGTCACGATGGCGCGTCGGGCCTCGCGCGAGCGCTTGACGAAAGCG
>DATFTF010000295.1:0-4092 GCA_035262245.1 Thermoanaerobaculia bacterium | reverse complement strand
CTGATAGCTGAAAGCGGAGAGCCCCCAGCGTTCACGCTACAATTTCCTTCCCGTGATCACCGGCTACAACACGGACGTCAAGCACAACAACCGCGTCTTCCACATTCAGACGGAGGACAAGGGGGAGTCCACGCCGTTCGTGGAGTCGCTCGTCTACGTCGGCGGCGAGATTCTGGCTACGCGCAAGACGTCCTACGCGGAGCTGCTGAAGGGAGGCCGCGACGACAAGGCGGTGCAGGAGCTGATGGAGCAGCAGCATCGGACGATGATTGCGGCGATTCAGCGCGGGCGGTTCGACGGCCCCAACGGCTCCCTGCGAGTGCCGGAGGGAATGTCCGGCACGGGCGATGAGGCCGACGACACCGCTTCCGGCGCCGCCTCGCGCGAGGCGTCCGTCGCCGGCGACCGAACTCTCGATCAGGTCATTCTCGACTATCTGGCCTCCGAGCTGACGCACGAGCAGATCGACTGCGCCTTCACGCCGGTGCCGGACTTCGTCGGGGGCAAGGAGGCGGGCCTGAAGATCCGGGCGCAGTCTTCGCTGACCAAGGCGCCGGTGCCCGGCGCGTCGGTGCAGATCCGCATCCTCTCCACCGTCACCAAGCCGGTCACGGTGTTCCAGGGAAAGACCAGCTCGGACGGATCGTGCGCCGTCACGTTCCTCGTCCCCGCGTTTCAGGAAGGCTCCGCCGCGGCCGTCATTCGCGTCACCTCCAACATCGGCTCGACGGAATACAAATTCCCGGTCAAGAGGAAGTCGTGAGCGCGGCCCGGGAGCTCCGCATCCGGGTCAACGGCCGCGAGGTTCTCATCGCGGACGGCGCGTCGGTGGCCGCGCTCCTGGAGACGCTGTCGGTGTCGAGCCCCCGTGTGGCCGTCGAACTCAACAGCGAGATCGTGCCGAAGGCGGAGTACGCCACGACCATGCTCGGCGAGGGAGACGAGCTGGAGGTGGTGGAGTTCGTGGGGGGCGGATGACTCAAACGCCGGGAACGCCGAGAACGCCGGGAACGCCGAGAAGTGAAGTTTGAAGTAGGAAGTTGAGAGCGGCGGGAACCCGCTCTCGGAAACTTCAAGACTTCCGACTTTACTTCCCGGCGTTCCCGCTGCGTTCCCGCTGCGTTCCCGCTCGTTCTCGGCGTTCTCTCCGGTCGGCTGCTACAATCTGCCCCGAACTCCATGACTCTCGCCGCAGGGGCCAGGCTCGGTCCGTATGAAGTCCTCGCGCCTCTCGGGTCGGGGGGCATGGGCGAGGTCTATCGCGCGCGCGACTCGCGCCTGCGGCGGGACGTGGCCGTCAAGATTCTCTCCGAGTCGCTCTCGGCCGACACCGGACGGCGCAAGCGCTTCGAGCAGGAGGCCCGGTCGGCGTCGGCTCTGAACCACCCCAACATCGTCACGATCTACGACATCGGCTCCTCGGACTCCACGGTCTACATCGCCATGGAGTACGTGGAGGGCCGGACCCTGCGGGAGCTGCTGCTCGAGGGCGCGCTCCCGACGCGGCGCCTCCTCGAGGTGGCGTCCCAGGTCGCCGAAGGTCTCGCCAAAGCCCACGCCGCGGGCATTGTCCACAGGGACTTGAAGCCCGAGAACGTCATGGTCACCAAGGACGGCGTGGTCAAGATTCTGGACTTCGGTCTCGCCAAGCTCTACCGGGAAACCTCCGGAAGCGGCGACAGCGCCACGGCCGTCCAGGAGACGCAGCCCGGCACCGTGCTCGGCACGGTCGGTTACATGTCGCCCGAGCAGGCCAGCGGCAAGCCGCTGGACTTTCGCACCGACCAGTTCTCGCTGGGCTCGATCCTCTACGAGATGGCCAGCGGCAAGCGCGCCTTCCAGCGCAACACGTCGGCCGAAACGCTCACGGCCATCATCCGGGAGGAGGCCGAGCCCGTCTCCAAAGTCGCCGCCGGTACGCCCGCGCCGTTCCGCTGGATCGTGGAACGCTGCTTGGCCAAGGATCCCGACGAGCGGTACGCCTCCACGCGAGACCTGGCCAGCGACCTGCGGAAGATCCGCGAGCACCTCTCGGAGGCCTCGGTCTCCGGCGAAGCGGCGCCCGCCGTCTCCGTGAGGCCGCCCGAGAAGAGAGGCCGCGCCGTGGGCGTCCTGATCGGGGCCCTCGCGCTTGCCGCCGCCTTTGCGGCCGGCGCTCTCCTGCAGAAGCGGCTCTCGGCAACGAGCCCTCCGTCGTACCAGCAGATTTCCTTCGGGAGCGGGACGATCCGGTCGGCGCGTTTCGCGCCGGATGGCCACACGATCGTCTATGCCGCGGCCTGGGACGGCGGACCGCCGAAGCTGTTTCTGAAGCACCCCTCGAGCCCGGACTCGCTGCCCCTCGATCTGCCGACCGCCAATCTGCTCGGCATCTCTCCGTCGGGCGAGATGGCGATCGCCCTGGACTGCCGCTCGAACCATCCGGGCGTGTGCGCGGGCAAGCTCGCGCGGGCTGCTCTGACCGGAGGCACGCCGCGCGACGTGGCCGAAGGCGTCCAGGACAGCGACTGGAGCTCGGACGGATCGACGTTTCTCGTCACGCGGGACGTCGGAGGCAAGGCTCGCGTCGAGTATCCGATGGGAAAGGTTCTCTACGAGACGTCGGGACACGTCAGCTGCGCGCGTCTCTCCCCGAAGGGCGACCGGATCGCCTTTCTGGACCATCCGTTCCCTCTGGACGATACGGGGACCGTTGCCCTGCTCGATTTTTCGGGGAACAAGAAGACCCTGACCGGTCAGTGGGCCCGCGAGAACGGTCTCGCCTGGTCGCCCTCGGGCGACGAGATCTGGTTCACAGCGACAGACGCCGGGGCCAACCAGTCGCTCTACGCCGTGTCCATGGCGGGAAAGCTGCGTGTCGTGACGCGGGTTCCCGGAGGCTTGAAGCTGCACGACATCGCCCGCAATGGCCGCGTTCTGATCGCCCGCGAGAGCTACCGGGCGGGCATCCTTGGCCTGCCGCCCGGCGAGCCCCGGGAGCGGGATCTTTCGTGGCTCGACTATTCGTTCGCGACGGACCTTTCCGCGGATGGCCAGGCCCTGCTCTTTGACGAGGAGGGGGAAGCCGGCGGTCCGAACTACACCGTCTATCTGCGAAAGTTCAACGGAGCGCCCGCCGTGCGGCTGGGCGACGGAAGCGCCGTGGCTCTTTCGCCGGATCAGAGATGGGCGCTCGCGGTGCTGCCCAAGCCCAACTCGCCGCTGCTTCTCCTGCCCACCGGGACGGGGGATGTCCGCACGCTGCCCCTGGAGGGTGTCAGTCCGGAGGAGGCCGGGACCTGGTTCCCCGACAGCAAGCGAATCTGCTTTACAGGCAGCGAGCCGGGGAAAGGCGTCCGGCTCTACGTGCAGAGCATCGAAGGAGGGAAGCCGCGAGCCGTCACGCCGGAAGGCGTCATGGCGGCTCTCCCGGGTTTCGCGGTCTCGCCGGATGGCCGCACGGTGGCGGCGGTCGCCCCGAATCACCGGGCGATGCTCTACCCGGTCGAGGGAGGACAGCCGCGCGAGATCGCCGGCGCGGTCGAGGGCGAGTTTCCGATCCGTTTTGGCAGCGACGGACGTTGGGTCTACCTCTGGAAGCGCGGTGACGTTCCCGCTCGCATCTCGCGGATCGACATCGAGAGCGGGCGCCGGGAGCTCTGGAAGAACCTCGTGCCCCTCGACCCCGCCGGAGTGGAGAGGATTTCGAACGTCGTCGTCTCGGCGGACGGCCGCACCTACGCCTATGCGTACGCTCGCATTCTCTCCGACCTCTTCATGGTGGAAGGACTCCGCTAGGCGCGACTTGCCCGCGAGAGGCTGATCCGCTATCCTCCGCGCTCCCGAGTGGGCCGTTAGCTCAATTGGTAGAGCAAGAGACTCTTAATCTCTAGGTTGTAGGTTCGAGTCCTACACGGCTCACCACTCTCTCCGGTCTTCGCGCGCTTGTTAGAATCCGTGGAAGTTGTGACTGATCCCATTGCGGTCGCCGGAACGCCCGCGGCGCCCCGTCGGACCGCACGGCCTTCGACCCGGGGAGCGAAGCTCAGGCTCCGGCGCGGCGTCTCGCTGCGCGACGCGATGCTCTCGGCGTTCAAGGGAATCGTCCTCGCG
>DATFTF010000294.1:0-3470 GCA_035262245.1 Thermoanaerobaculia bacterium | reverse complement strand
GCGACGTCGGCTTGCAGCGCCGGCGGTCGCTGGCGCGACCGGCGCTGCACCGTTTCCAAACCGCAGCCGGGCGGAGCGTCGCGCGCCACGGCGTCGAATCGACAAGGCGCTCGTCGTTACCGGGGGACGACGGCGGGCTCGTTGGCGTCCAGGGCGCGATCGAGACGCTGCCTGATCTGGAAGACCTGCCAGCGCGAGACTTTGGAGCCCGGTCCGAGCCGCTCGACCTTCTCCAGAGTGGCCCAGGCGAGCTCGACCGGAAGCGCGCAGAACGCCACGATCCCGCGGGGAGCGGACGCGGCCTGAAGGGCGGAGATGTATTCGCCGGCCACGGTCAGGTCGCGGCGTGCCAGGGCGAAGACTTCCGCACGCGGAACCTCCCGCGGCAGGAAGCTTCTGCCTTCCGATACGTCCACGGCGGCGTCCTTGACGATGTTGACGAGCTGGAGAGCCTCTCCGAAAGTCGCCGCTCGCGGCCGCAGGTCTCCGGCCACGGGCGACAGGCCCTCGCGGTGAAGCAGGAAAAGCTCGGTGAGCATCTCGCCCACGATTCCGGCAACAGCGTAGCAATAGTCCCGGAGATCCTGAAGGGTCGCGAGCGAAAGGCTGCCGCCCCGGCCGCGCGCCACGAAACCGGCCATCCCTTCGGCCGAACGGGACACGTGGCGGGCGATCAGGGTGACCGCCATGGGATCGAGCGAGGAGAACGCGTGGATGACCAGCGGGACGCGGGCGATCAGCTCGCGGTATCCGACATGCGGCGACGCGCCGGCGTCTGTCCATTTCGCCGCGAGCTCTTCGGAGCGCGCCGCCGATCTGTTCGCGAGCAGAGCCTGGAACTCCCGCAGCGCTTCGATCCGCCGATCGGCCGGCCAGTGCGCCGCGTCCTCGAAGGTGTCGGCGATGCGGAAGAGCAGGTAGGCGATCATCACCTCGCGCCGCGTCGGCTCCGGCAGGACCGGGATCGAGAGCGCGAAGGTCCGGCTGGTCCTCTCCAGGAGATCTTCGAGGCTCGGTGTGGCCACGCTAGGGCGCCTCGCCGAGAAGCCTCTGCAAAAAGAGCCCCAGGCGTGTGCCGCACTCGTCCACGCGCTTGCGCAGGCGAAGAAGAGAAGGGATCGTTCGGGGCTGCGAGAGTCCGAATCCGATGACCGCGCCTCGGCGCATGTGGCCGTCCCGGTCGACGGCGCGACGCAGGTACTCCGGCAGCTCTTCGTCGGCCAGGTCGCTGACCGCGCGCACCACGACGTAGGGCACCTTGCGTTCCGCCGCGGTCCGGGCCCAGGCCGCGGACTCCATGTCCACGACACCGAAGGTTTCCCCGTCGAGCGACCGGGCGAGCTCCGCCTTCTCCGCGGGAGTGACGACCGGGGCGGCGACGGTGACGAGGGTACCGGCCTTGGCCCCCGAGGAGAGAGCCCACGCGAGGAGACGAGCGTCGGGAGCCGGCGCTTCTCCCGAGGCGTCGCGCACCCGGAGGCCGGCGACGAGATCGCCGACCTTCAAACCGGCGGTCAGCGCTCCCGCCACACCCACGCCGATCAAGGCGGCGGGGTGCGCGGCGTCGCAGAGCCGTGCCGCGCCGCGCGCGGCGTTGCCGGTTCCGTCGCCCGTGGCCGTCAGAAGCGTGGGGGCGGATCCGAAGCGGGCCTCGAGCAGGCCATCCGGGCGCCGGCGCACTCCACGCGCCTGCTGCAGAATTCCCTCGAGCTCTTCGCTGAGCGCCGTGACGATCGCGATCGAAGGGCGCCTGGCGGCTTCCTCGCCCGCGGCGCCTCCGGGTGCCTGCGGAGACTGCGGCGCGTCAGGCACGGACATAGCCCCTCTCCCGGAACCAGGCGACGGCCCGCGCGAGCGCGAGCTCCACCGGTGTTTGCGGCAGTGCGAGCTCGCGCACCGCCTTGGAGGAATCGAAGAACATCCGGTGCCGCGACATCCGGACGCCCTCCAGGGGAACGCGGGGCACGCCGCCGGTGAGCCGCGCGCCGGAGGTCTGGACCGCGGCGAAGGCCATCGGAATCCAGTGCGGCAACCGCACACCTGGCGCGGGGATGCCGGTCAGCCGCGAAAGCGTGTCGAGAATCTCCTTCAAGGTCATGTTGCGATTGCCGAGGATATATTTTTCTCCGATCCGGCCACGCTCCGCGGCGAGGATATGTCCCTGAGCCACGTCGCGCACGTCGACGAGGTTGAGCCCCGTGTCGACGTAAGCCGGCATCCGGCGGTTCAGGAAGTCCACGATCATCTGGCCGGTGGGGGTAGGCTTGACGTCGAGCTCGCCCACCGGGGTGGACGGGTTGACGATCACGACCGGAAGGCCCCCCGCGGCCCACCGCTCGGCCACCCGTTCGGCCTCGTGCTTGCTCTTCTTGTAGTGACCGATCATCGCTTCGGCGGGCGAAGGCGTGGTCTCGTCGGCCGGCGATCCGTCGGGCAGGATGCCAAGCGCCCCGACCGAGCTCGTGTACACGACGCGCCCGGCCTTGGCCTCCCCCGCGGCGGCGAGGACGTTCTCAGTTCCGGTGACGTTGGTCTCGTAGATGGTTCGCGAGTCCCGGACGTAGAGGCGATAGTCGGCCGCGCAGTGATAGACGGTGCGGACGCCCTTCATGGCGGAGCCCAGCGATTCGCGGTCGAGGACGTCTCCCACCGCGAGCTCGACAGGGAGCCCTTCCAGGTTGGACCGCCGGCTCGCCGGCCGCACCAGACACCGCACTACGCCTCCGCGCGCGAGCAGCGCTCTCACCACGTGCGCGCCGACGAATCCAGTGCCGCCGGTGACGAGATTCATCGCCGAATTTAAGGTCTAAGGTCTAAGGTCTAAGGTCTAAGCTCTAAGGTCCAAGGGTGCAAGGCGCGAGCGCGACACGACGAGCTGACCGAAGCGAGGCTCCGAGCGTTAGACTTTAAACCTTAGACTTTAGACCCGTCTATCCCGTCAGGTTCCAGGCAACCAGCCGCACCATGTCTCCGGGATGCTTGGGAAGCTCCTTGACCACCGAGGCTTCGAAGCCCGAGTGCATCGCGCAGTTAGCGCACAGGGGGTCCTGTCGGGACTCCCAGTAGCTCCAATCGGTGCCGCCCCAGAACTCGTCCCAGGAAAAGGTGTACCCCTTGCCGATCAGATAGCAGGGGCCTTTCCACCCGCGGGGCGTGAACGTCACGGTGCTCCAGGGCGAGCACTTGTATTCGCGGAGTCCGGCGGCGAACTCCAGGAACATGGGAGTGGAGGTCAGCTTGAACCGCCGCGAGATCTCGAGCACCCGGCGGAACTTCTTCTGGATCTCCGACTTGGTCAGGAAGATGTCGTTGGCGACCGATTCGTAGTGGTAACCGGGAGAAACCAGCAGCCCTTCGACTCCGAGCCCGGTCAGCAGCTCGCAAAGTTGCTCGACCTCGGCCACGTCGGTCTCCTTGAAGATGGTCATGTTGGCCATCATGTGGTGGCCGAGCCGGACGCCTTCGCGAAT
>DATFTF010000293.1:0-9643 GCA_035262245.1 Thermoanaerobaculia bacterium | reverse complement strand
AAGCTATGCCGACCCCGGAGTGTTTGGACGAGTGCGGTCTGAATCTTGCACTTTGCACCCCGTATGGTGTGCGTCGATTTCCCCCGGCCACGTCGGTGATCTTTCCGGCGCGGGAGGTGCGCTGTGTTCCGGCGCGAAGAGGGAATCTCGGTCATCCAAACCTCCGTTCAAGGCTCGCCTGAGAATTCCCCGCTGGGCGCGGCCTGGCAGGAGAACGGGGGGTGCACCTTTCTGGTCTGGGCGCCGCGGGCCCGCCGTCTGACGCTGCGCCTCCTCGACCGGAACGAGAGCATCGTTATGTCGGGATTGTCGTTCGGGTATCACTACGCCGCCGTTGATGGCATCGCTCCCGGCGATCGCTACGCCTGCTCGCTGGACGGCGGACCCGACCGGCCCGATCCGGCTTCGCGCCATCAACCGCAGGGGGTGCACGGACCCTCCGCCGTCGTCGATCCGGCGTTTGCCTGGACCGACGGCTCCTGGCGAGGCCGGGCTGCCGGCGAGCTTGTCTTCTACGAGCTACACGTCGGGACGTTCTCGCCGGAGGGAACCTTCGAAGCGATCCTCCCGCGTCTGCCGGCGCTCCGCGAGCTCGGCATCACCGCCCTCGAGCTCATGCCGGTCGCGCAGTTTCCCGGGGAGCGCAACTGGGGATACGACGGCGTCGATCTCTTCGCCGTCCACCAGTCCTACGGAGGAGCTCGCGCCCTCAAGCGCCTGGTCGACGCCTGCCACCGGGCCGGCCTCGCCGCGTTCCTGGACGTCGTCTACAACCACGTGGGACCCGAGGGAAACTACCTCGCCGAATTCGGCCCCTACTTCACCGACCGGTACCGGACTCCCTGGGGCGACGCTGTCAACTTCGATGGGGCCGGCAGCGACGAGGTGCGCCGCTTCTTCCTGGAAAACGCCCGGCGCTGGATCTCCGAGTTCCACTTCGACGGTCTGCGTCTCGACGCCGTAGATGCCATTTGCGACGAGTCGCCGCGCCCTTTCCTAGGCGAGCTGGCGGAAGCGGTGCACACCGAGGGGGAGCGCCGCGGATGGCCCGCGTACCTGATCGCGGAGAGCGATCGCAACGACGCGCGGCTCGTCCACTCCGCCGCCCACGGCGGTCTCGGGATGGACGCCCTGTGGAGCGACGACTTCCACCATGCCCTGCACGCGCTGGCGACCGGCGAGCGGGACCGCTATTACGGGGATTTCGGATCGTCCTCGGACCTGGCGACCGCGTTCTCGCGCGGTTTCGTCTATGTCGGACAGCGGTCGGCGTTCCGGGACCGGAGTCAGGGCAGCTGCCCCGACGGACTCGAGCCTTCGCGCTTCGTGGTCTGCGCGCAGAACCACGATCAGATCGGCAACCGGATGCGGGGCGAGCGGCTGGCCACGCTGATCGGTCCCGAGCGCGACAAGGTCGTTTCCGCCGCGGTTCTCCTCTCGCCTTTCTTGCCTCTTCTCTTCATGGGCGAGGAATACGGCGAGACCGCTCCTTTCCTATACTTCGTAAGCCATGCCGACACCGATTTGATCGAAGCGGTTCGCAAAGGCCGCCAGACCGAATTCGCCTCCTTCTCCGGACACCGCGACCCTCCGGATCCCGCCTCGCCCGCGACCTACGAGCGCTCCCGCCTCGATTTCGAGCTCGCGGACCGGCAGCCGCATCGCGCGCGACGTGACTTCCACCGCGAGCTGCTGCGCTTGCGGCGGGAGGTCCCGGCGCTGCGCGAGGGCGCCACCGCGGCCTGCGTCCTCGACGACGCGCTGCGCCTGGTCGCGGTGAGGCGAGAGACGGGAGGCGCGGCCGCGTGGCTTCTCCTGGCCTTTGGCGACGGCGCGGTTGCGACGTCCCTGCCTCCGGGAGCCTGGCGCCGGGTGCTCGATTCGGGAGACGACAGGTGGGGCGGCCCCGGCGGAGGCCCCGCGGAATCGCCGGAAGAGGATCGATCTTTGCATTTTGAGGGTCCTCGAGCGCTGCTCTGGCTCTCCCCGGGATGAGCCCGCGGGCGCATCCAGGAACGAAAAAATGGACCGATCCATCTGCATCCACGGGCACTTCTACCAGCCGCCGCGGGAGAACCCGTGGCTGGAGGCGATCGAGCTCCAGGACTCCGCCTACCCCTACCACGACTGGAACGAGCGGATCACCGCGGAGTGCTACGCGCCCAACGCCGCCTCGCGGATCCTCGACGAAAGGGACCGCATCGAGCGGATCGTCAACAACTACGCGCGGATCAGCTTCAACTTCGGCCCGACCCTGCTCTCCTGGCTGGAGGAAAAGAGCCCGGCCATCTACCAGGCCATCCTGGACGCCGATCGAGAGAGCCGGGATCGCTTCGGCGGCCACGGGTCGGCCCTGGCCCAGGTCTACAACCACATGATCCTGCCGCTGGCCAACGACCGGGACCGCCGGACCCAGGTTCTCTGGGGCATCCGGGACTTCGAGCACCGCTTCGGGCGACCTCCGGAGGGGATGTGGCTCTCCGAGACCGCGGCAAACCTGCCGACGCTCGAGACGCTGGCGCAGCTGGGCATCCGCTTCACCATCCTCGCTCCTTCCCAGGCCTCGCGGTCCCGTCGGATCGGCGGCCGCTGGCGCGACGTTTCCGGCGGACGGATCGATCCGGCTCGGCCCTACCGGCTCCGGCTCCCGTCGCGACGCACTCTGGATGTCTTCTTCTACGACGGACCGATCTCGCGCGCCGTGGCCTTCGAGGGCCTTCTCGACAACGGCGAGAAATTCGCCGAGCGCCTCCTCTCCGGATTCAGCGATGCGCGCGACTGGCCCCAGCTCCTGCACATCGCGACCGACGGCGAGACCTACGGCCATCACCATCACCGCGGCGAGATGGCCCTCTCCTACGCCCTTTCCGTCCTCGAGCGCAACGGCGCCGCCTGCCTGACTAACTACGCGCAGTTTCTGGAAAGGCACCCTCCGGGAGCGGAGGCGGAGATCTTCGAGAACACCTCGTGGAGCTGCGTCCATGGGATCGAGCGCTGGAGGAGCGACTGCGGGTGCAACTCCGGACGGTACCCGTCGCAGTCCTGGCGCGGGCCGCTGCGCGCGGCGCTCGACGGGCTGCGCGACGCGATCGCCGGACCCTTCGAAGAGCACGGGCGGACGGTGTGGAAGGATCCGTGGGCCGCCCGAGACGAATACATCTCGGTCCTGCTCGACCGCTCAACCGAAAATCTGGACCGCTTCTTCGCCGCACATGCCGTCGGGGAGCTGCCCGCGGAAGATCGGATCCGGGCGATAAAGCTCCTCGAGCTCCAGCGGCACGCGCAGCTCATGTACACCAGCTGCGGCTGGTTCTTCGACGAGATCTCCGGGCTGGAGACGGTGCAGGTCCTCCAGTACGCCGGCCGCGCGCTTCAGCTGGCGGCCGAGACGCTGGGCAACGACTTCCAATCGCGATTCCTCCAGGACCTGGAACGCGCCGGGAGCAACCTCCCGGAGATCGGAAACGGCCGGGCGGTTTTCGAGCGGTACGTCCGCCCTGCCATGGTCGACCTGTCCCGGGTGGGCGCGCACTACGCGGTCAGCTCGCTCTTCGACGGCTACGGCGATTCCACCCGGATCTACTGCTACGACGTCGAGCGCGAGGACCACCGGGTCTGGAACAGCGGCCACGAGCGCCTCGCGCTGGGGCGGGCCCGCTTCACTTCCCGGATCACCGGGGAGTCGGGGAACTGGATGTTCGGGGTGGTGAACTTCGCCGGGCACAACGTGGCCGGCGGCGTCCGGCCGTTCCGCGCTGAAGAGGAATATCGGACGCTGATGGACTCGATCGCCGAGAGCTTCGAGAGGTCGGAGCTGCCGGAGGTCATCCGCAAGCTCGACGCCGGGTTCGGCCAGGGGATCGTCTCGTTGAAGCAGCTCTTCCGCGACGAGCAGCGCCGCATCGTCGGCTTGATCCTGGAGTCCACCCTCGCGGACACGGAGGCCGTGCTGCGTCAGAGCTACGAGCGGAATCTGCCGCTGATGCGGTTCCTGGAGGAGCTCGGAACGCCGCTGCCCCGCGTCTTCCGCGCGATCGTCGAGTTCACCCTGAACGCGGAGCTGCGGCGCACGCTGGCGGCCGACGCTCTCGATCCCGGCCGTGTGAGCCAGCTCCTCGCCGACGTCGGCCGCGAGAAGATCCGGCTCGACGCCGAGACCCTGGAGTTCGAGATGCGGCGCAATCTCGAGGCCCGCGCCCACCGGCTGGAGCAAGCGCCGGGCGACCGCGATCGTCTGGACGCCCTGGCCGAAGGGGTCGATCTCGCGCACAAGCTGCCGTTTCCGGTCGGGTTGTGGGAGGTCCAGAACACCTACTGGCATTTGCGCGAGCGCGCCGCGCCGGCCCGCCGCGAGCAGGCCCGCCAGGGAGATTCGGACGCCGTGGAGTGGCTGAAGGCGTTCGGATCCGTCGGCGAGAGCCTGGGAATCCGCGAGGAGGACGGTGGCGGCGGAGCCTGAACGGACTCTCCGCGCGACCTACCGCGTCCAGTTTCGGCGCGAATTCGGCTTCGCGCGGGCCCGGGATCTGGTCGACTACTGGTCCCGTCTGGGCATCTCCGATCTCTACGCTTCCCCGCTTTTCCAGGCGCGCCTGGAGAGCACCCACGGCTACGACGTGGTCGATCCGCGCCGCCTGGATCCCCGCTTCGGCCCGGAATCGGACTTCGACGCGATGGCCGGCGCGCTGGCTCGCGCGGAGATGGGATTGATGCTCGACATCGTGCCCAACCACATGGCCGCGTCGCCGGCCAACCCGTGGTTCCGCGACGTCCTGGAGAAAGGCTCTCGATCCCCGTTCGCCCGATTCTTCGACATCGATTGGAGCGAGCCGACGTTGCTGCCGGTGCTCGGCGAGCAGCTGGAGGAGGCCGTGGAAAACGGGCGGCTGACGCTGGAGCTCACGGAAAAGGGTCTCGCCGTCCGCTACTTCGACAAGTCCTTCCCCCTGGACCCCGCCTCGTACGACGAGATTCTTCCCGCCGCCGGAGAAGCCGCCAACGGCCTGGCCGAGGACGAACCGACGCGCGCGGAGCTCGCGCGGCTGCTCGACCGGCTGGCGGCGCTGCCCCCGGCCACCGAGGCCGCCGATCCCGAGAGGGACGCGCCCGGAGCCCGGCGGGAAGCGGTCAAGCGGCGCCTGCTCGAGCTCTATCGCTCGCGTCGGGCGCTGCGCGAGACCGTGGACGAGCGGATCGCCGAGTTCAATGCGACGTCGGAAGATCCGAACCGACTGATGGCCCTGCTCGAGCGTCAGGCCTACCGCCTCGCGTTCTGGAGGGAAGCGTCGCGAAGCCTCAACTACCGCCGGTTCTTCAACATCTCCGACCTCATCGGCGTGCGGGTCGAGGATCCCGACGTCTTCGAGGCGATCCACGCGCGGGTCTTGTCCCTGGCCGGCGAGGGCCGCGTCACCGCGCTGCGGATCGATCACATCGACGGGCTGTACGATCCGGAGGGCTATTTGAGGCGGCTGCAGAACCGCGTGGCCGCCGCCCGCGGGATGCCGGGGCCGTTTCCGATCGTGGTCGAGAAGATTCTCTGCGCCGGAGAACGGCTCCCGCCGCAATGGCCGATCGCCGGCACGACAGGCTACGAGTTCGCCGGCGACGTGCACGCGGTCTTTCTGGACGGCGAAGGTCTCGAGCGGCTCCGGCGGGCCTATCGCCGAGCGACCGGCGCCGGAGCGCGCCGGGCCGATGTCGCCTACGAGGAGAAGCGGCGCATCGTTCGGTCGCGCCTGCAGAGCGAGACGCGGTCGCTCGCCCGCCGCCTCCAGGAGCTCGCGCCGGACGCGGCGGCGGGAACCACGCTGGAGCTCGCCGACTTCGCGGAGGCGCTGGTCGAAGTCACCGCGTGCCTTCCGGTCTATCGGACCTATGTCCGGGATCTGACGCCCGAGGATGCCGACCTCTGCTGGATCTTGCGCGCGCTCGGCGAGGCGCGGCGGCGCTCTCCCGGGCTCAAGGCGCTCGATTTTCTCGGCAGGGTCCTGCAGCTCCAATTCGCGCCCGGCCTTCCGACCGACCGCCGACGCGAGTGGCTCGACTTCATACAGAGGTGGCAGCAGTACACCGGCCCGGCCATGGCCAAAGGGGTGGAGGACACGGCGTTTTATCTCGACAACGCTCTGGTGTCGCTCAACGAGGTGGGAAGCGTCGGCGCGGCGCTCTCGGCCGACGAGTTTCACCGGCGCCAGAGGGAGCGCTTGCGGGTGTGGCCTGGCGCTCTCTCGGCGACCTCGACTCATGACACCAAACGCAGCGAGGACGTGCGCGCCCGCCTCGGGGTCCTGACGGAGCTGGCGGAGGATTGGAGCCGTCGGGCGGAGCTCTGGACCCGGTGGAACGACTGCCGGAAGGTGCGCGTCCGCGGCCTCGTCGCTCCCGATCCCTCCGAGGAGACCATGCTCTACCAGAACCTCCTGGGCGCTTGGCCGCTCGAGGAGAGCGAAGTCCCGGGGTTCCGCCGACGCTTCCAGGCGTTTCTGGTCAAGGCCCTGCGGGAAGCCAAGGTGCACACGCGCTGGGCCGAGCCGGATCGCGAGTACGAGCAGGCCGTCGCCGGCTTCGCCGCCTCGATCTTCGAGCCCTCCGCCGAGAACCGGTTCCTCCAGGACTTCCTCCCCTTCCAGGCGCGTCTGGCCGCGGCCGGCGCCCTGGTCTCTCTCGCGCAGACGCTCCTGAAGATCGCGGCGCCGGGGGTCGCGGACTTCTACCAGGGAACGGAGCTGTGGGACTTCTCGCTGGTCGATCCGGACAACCGGCGTCCGGTCGACTTCGCGCTGCGCCGCCGCCTCCTCGAGGAGCTCGACGCCGAAGAGGCCGCCGACCGAGAAGGCCTGCTGTCGCGCTTGCGCGCCCGCTGGCGCGATGGAAGGGTCAAGCTCTACTTGATCTCGCGCGGCTTACGCGGGAGGCGCAACGATCCCCAGCTCTTCCTCCGGGGCGACTACCTTCCGCTGGAGGTCTCGCCCGAAGGTGCCCCGCTGCTGGCCTTCGCCCGCCGCCGCGCCGGGCGTTGGCTCCTGGCCGTCTGCCCCCGCCACTGGAGCCGAGGCCTCGACGCGGCGCAACCCCTCGGCCCGTTCGGCCGCGTGCCGGGGTGGCTGTCGCTGCCGCCAAGCGCGCCGACGAGTTGGACGGACCTCCTGAGCGGACGCCGGCTCACGTGCTCACTGCGGGCCGGCGCTCCGGGCCTCGCCGTCCGAGATCTCCTCGACGCGTTCCCGGTGGCGTTGCTGGCCGGCGGGGAGAAGCATGCCTCGCCGGCCGAAAGCAGCGGCTAACAATATATAAATTGTGCCCCGGCGGACTGCCGAGGCACGAGAGATCAGGCCAGGGCGGGTCCGGAAATCAGATTACGCGGACCAGAAGCAGCACGACGACGATGACGACGATGATTCCCAGCAGGCCGGTCGGGCGATAGCCCCAGCCCCGGCTGTAGGGCCAGGTCGGAAGAGCGCCCAGAAGCAAGAGCACGAGGAGAATCAGGAGGATGAGGCCCATCGGCGCCTCCTTTCTCCTCAGCACCACTGCCGAATCCATGCCAGCGGGCCCGGCAAGCGTCCTGCAAAAGAGTGCGTGCGCCGATTTGTCGAAGCCTTCCTGGCGATTCCCGGAGCGTGGGCGATTTTCGCCATCGCCTTCCTGACCACTTCGGAGACGGCGGTCTTCCTCGGCTTCCTGATTCCCGGCGAGCTGGCCGTGATTCTGGGGGGCGTGCTCGCCGCCCGCGACCGGGTCCCGCTCGCGTATATCGTCCTGGCCGGAGTGATCGGTCCCATCATTGGGGACTCGATCGGGTACTTCGTCGGCCGCCGCTACGGAAGGCGGTTCTTCCGCGGACGGCGGCGCAAGCGCTGGGCCAAGGCGCGCGTCTGGCTTCGGACCAAAGGGGCTTCGGCGGTCTTTCTCGGGCGTTTCACCGCGTTCCTCCGTTCGGTCATCCCCGCGGCAGCGGGCGTCGCGCGGCTCCCCTACCGGCGGCAGTTCCTTCCCTGGAACATCGCGGCGGGAATCCTGTGGGGAACCGGCTCGGCCCTGCTCGGCTACTTCGCGGGGCGCAACTACGAAGCGCTGGCGCGGCGCGCCACCTTATGGAGCGGGGCTCTCTGCGTGCTGGTGTTGGCCACGGTCGGCGTCGTGGTGATGCGGGGAAGAATCCGGCGCCACCGGCGGCCGGCGTCGGGTCGCCGCAAGCCCCGGGGTTGAGCCCGCCGTCAGGTCAGATGCGGTTCGCGCAGCAGGCGCGGCACGCTGCGCGGCTCCTCGGAGTCCCAGGCCGACCGGCTTCCCTCGCCGAAGGTATGCGCCCAATACCCGCGCTTCTCGATTTCCTCCTCCACGGCCTCGGGAAGGTGAAACTCGCTCGTGTCGCCCGATCGCAGGTACCGCCATACACCGTCGCGGGGCAGCTGCGAGACAGGGCCGTGCGGAGGGAGAAAACCGTAACGCGGAAGGGAGCGCCCACATTCCGACACGTAAATGTCGACCTTCATGGAGCCTCCGGTTCTTTCGACGGAGGCCGGGAGGTGCAAATTACGTTCCCGAACTCGGGGTTAGCTCGGGAGCTCCCGATGGCAGATCTCGTCGACCTTTTGCAGCAGGCGATCAGGCTGGATCGGCTTCTGCAGGAAGCCAGCGGACTGGAGCTCGAGCGCCCTCTGCGCGGCGCTTCCAAGCGCAGTGAGGATCACGGTGGGAATCGCGGCCAGCGTTTCGTCCTGAAGCTGGGCCTCGCGGAACTCCCAGCCGCTCATCACCGGCATCATCAGATCGAGCAGGATCAGGTCGGGCCGGTTCCCGGAGCGCAGCCGGGAGAGCGCCTCCCGACCGTTGGCGGCGACGAGGACCTCGTGGCCTTCGTCCTCCAGGACCTCGCGCAGCGCGTCCAGCACGGCCGCATCGTCTTCGATGATCAGCACTCTCATGCGGATTTCTCCTGGGGCACGGCCATCGGCAAATCGACCCGAAACGTGGAGCCGTTCCCGAGATCGCTCTCGACGGCGATCCGGCCCCCGTGCGCCTGGACGATCTGGCGGGTGATCCAGAGACCGAGTCCCATGCCGCCGTACGAACGGCGGGACACCGCCCTCTCGAATCGCTGAAAGATCCGGGACTGGTCCTCCCGCGACATTCCGATCCCGTGGTCGCGGACGACGAGGACGGCGCCGCCGGGGCACGCCTGGACCCGGACTTCGATGGGCTTGCCCTCGCCGAACTTCACGGCGTTGGAGAGCAGATTGGTGGCGACCTGGTCGAGGCGGGAACGGTCCCAGAGGCCCTGAACGGAAGGGGCGTCGACGCGCAATTCGGATCCGACGCGGGCCGCGGCGTCGCGGAACTCGTCGCAGGCTTCGCGGACCAGGCCACCCAGATCGACCTCTTCGACTTCCAGAACGAGGCGGCCGGCGGTGATGCGCGTCACGTCCAGGATCTCTTCGGTCAGCCGCGTGAGCCGCTCGAAGTCGCGCTCGGTCCGGCGGACCGCTTCGCGGGCGCTTTCAAGGTCGCCGATCTCCAGCCGCCGGCGCAGGGTACGCAGACGCAGCTGCAGCGTCGTCAGCGGGGTCCGCAGCTCGTGGCCGGCCATGGAAAGGAACTCCTCGCGCACGCGGGCCGCCTCCTGCGCCTCCTTCAGGAG
>DATFTF010000292.1:0-3246 GCA_035262245.1 Thermoanaerobaculia bacterium | reverse complement strand
CGCAACGCCCTGGCCAAGGTGGATCTGAAGGACTCGATCCTCCCGGGAGGGGAATTGAAGTTCACCTCATCCGGGCAGGCCGTTCTTCCCTTCGTCGTGACGCAGAACAAGCCGGATAACAAGGTGGATATTGTGTGGCCGCCCTCCTCCAAGACGGGGGAGCCGGTCGCGCCGACGCCGAGGTCGTAGCCTTCGGTTCGCGCCGCCCCGTGAAGAGGACGTAGGACATAGGAGGGAGGTCGTAGGGATTGCGTTCCCCCGCGTCCTACGGCCCATGCCCGTCGTCCTGCTTTGAAAAATGCGCACTCTCCTCGCCGTCCTGGTCAACTCCCTCCTGACTGCCGGCCTGTACGCCACGATGTCGTACGGCTTGGCGGTGATCTACGGAGTGATGCGCATCATCAACCTGGCGCACGCCGGCATCCTGATGCTGGGCGCCTACGCCACGCTGACTTTGAACATGCGGTTCGGGATGGACCCTCTCGTTTCGCTCGTCTTGGTCATCCCGCTCTTCTTCGGTTTCGGCGTCGTCTTGTTCCTTCTGCTGGTCAAGCCTCTGCCGCGCTCCTCCGGCGGCGCGTCGATTGAATCGCTACTCCTTCTCTTCGGGGTCTGGCTCGTGCTCCAGAACCTGGCTTATGCAATCTGGAGCGGCGACATCCAGTCGATCATGACCGGATACACGATGCGGTCGGTCTCCGTGCTCGGAGTTCGAGTGGGCCTCCCGGGACTGGCGGTCTTCGCGGTGAGCGCCGTATCCCTGGTGGTCCTGGAGGCCATTCTGCGGTGGACCTACCTGGGGCGGGCCATCCGCGCCGTAACCCAGAACCGCGACGCGGCGCTCTTGTCCGGCATCAACGCCGACCGGATCTCCGCCGTGGCCTTCGGGATCGGCTCGGCTTTCGCCGGGGCAGCGGGAAGCCTCCTCTCGATGCTCTACGCCTTCACCCCGGACTTCGGGCGCAGCTTTCTTCTCAAGGCCTTTTGCATCATCGTGCTGGCGGGGATGGAGAGCGTCTCCGGCGTCGCCGCGGGAGCTTTCGTCCTGGCGCTGCTGGAGAACGTGGTCGGGGGGTATACGGCGATCCCCACGTCGTTCCAGGACGCCCTCTCGTTCTCCCTCCTGGTGGTGGCCTTAGTCGCCTTTCCGCAGGGGATCCTAGGGGCGTTGCCCGCCTGGAGCGGACGCCGGCGGAGGTTCTCCTGAGCCTGCTCCGACGCTCCGCCCGGACGCTGGTCTGGCCCGCGGCGACGCTCGCCGTCCTGCTCGCCGGGGGGCCGGCGCTGCTCTCTCGCGGCGCCTTGAACGACATCTGGAACACGGCCTTCGCGGTGATCCTGGCCTCCTCCTGGAACATCCTCGGCGGCTTCGCCGGCCAGGTCTCCATTGGCTACTCGGCCTTCGTGGGAATCGGCGCCTACACGACCGTGCTGCTCGCCCTCGCCGGCGTCGACCCCTATTTGACCCTGCCGATCGGAGCGGTTCTGGCCGCTCTCTTCTCCTACGCCGTCGGGCTCCCGACTTTCCGGCTGCGCGGCCCCTACTTCACGATCGCCACCATCGGCGTCTCGGAGGCGGTGCGCGTCCTTGCCGCCGGGGTTTCCTTCACCGGCGGCTCCTCGGGAATCCGGATGCCGGCCGGGTCATTCGATTTCGTCCGCAACTATTCCGCGATGGTCGTCCTCGCCGTCGCCGTCGTGGCTCTGGCCGCCTGGATCCGGGAAAGACCGTTCGGGCGGGCGCTCTCCGCGATCCGCCAGGACATCGACGCCGCCGAAGCGCTGGGCATCCACGCCGCGAAGTACAAGCTCGCCGCGCATGCGCTCTCCGCCGCGCTCGTGGCCGTTGCCGGCGGCCTCTTCGCCATCAACTTCCAGTACATCTCGCCGGGCTCGGTCTTCGATTTCCGCCTGTCTCTCACGATCGTCCTCATGCCGATCGTGGGCGGCCTGGGCACGGTCGCCGGTCCCGTCCTGGGGGCGATCCTCTTTTCCTACCTGCAGATCAAGATGCTGTCGTTCGCGTCGCTGCGGGACTCCTACCTCTTACTCTACGGAGGGATGCTGATCCTGGTGATGCTCTTCGAGCCGAAGGGCCTGGTCGGTCTTCTGGCGCGCCTGCGCCGCGCGCCGTCCGCACCGCCTCCGGCGAGGCCGGTCTCCCATGCCGGCTGAGCCGATCCTGTCCGTGCGCGGACTGGCCAAGCGCTTCCAGGGCCTGCGCGCCTTGAACGGCGTGGACTTCGACGTGACGCCGGGAGAGGTCTTCGGCATCATCGGCCCCAACGGAGCCGGCAAAACCACCCTCTTTTCCTGTCTGGTCGGCGCCACGCGGCCGACCGAGGGGGAGATCCGATTCCGTGGCCAGCGCATCGACGGCCTGCCCAACTACGCGGTCGTAGCGCGCGGACTGGTGCGGACCAACCAGATCGTGCGGCCGTTCAAGGAGATGACCGTCGCGGAGAACGTCTCGATCGGCGAATACTTCGGCGCCGGCGACCGGCGGCGCGGCGATCCCGGCAAACGCGTCGCCGAGATCCTGGAGCGGACCGGGCTGGCCTCCAGGGCCGGGGCCCTGGCCGGGACTCTTTCGATCGGCGACGCGAAGCGGCTGGAGATCGCCCGCGCCATGGCCACCGAGCCCTACGTGCTCTGCCTGGACGAGGTCATGGGCGGATTGAATCCGGCCGAAATCGTCGCCGCGATGTCTCTGATCCGTTCGATCCGCGATTCGGGCGTGACCGTCCTGTGGATCGAGCACCACGTCCATGCGGTCGTCGGCGTGAGCGACCGCATCCTGGTCCTGAACTTCGGCGAGAAGATCGCGGAGGGAAAGCCGGAGGGCGTGATGAGGGATCCGGAGGTGGTCAAGGCCTATCTGGGTGAAGAGGCACAGCGCTTTGGATGAGCGACAATTTGTGATTTGCGATTGGCGATTTGTGATCGGGGCGCGCAAGGGGCACTCATGCCGATAGATTCGACGCAATCGCAAATCACAAATCACAAATCACAAATGCTCAGAGTCGAGAGCATCGATGTGTATTACGGCGACGTCCAGGCCGTCGGCGACGTGTCACTCGAAGTCGCTCCGGGTGAGGCCGTGACTCTCATCGGCGCCAACGGCGCCGGCAAGTCGACGGTTCTCAAAACGATCTGCGGTCTTCTCGCTCCACGCCGGGGGCGAATCCGGCTGGAGGGTCGCGACGTAACCGGCTTCGCGGCCTACGAGCTGGTCGCTCGCGGCCT
>DATFTF010000291.1:0-14473 GCA_035262245.1 Thermoanaerobaculia bacterium | reverse complement strand
CGTTCCGATCCCATCCTCTCGTTCGTCGCGTTGGGAACGATCTTCTTCGTCGTCGCCGCCGCCTTCTTGGCGGCGCAGGGATTCTGGCTCGCCGGGCACGCCGAGACTGCGGCCCCCACCAACCTGACCGAGCCCTTCTATTTCGCCGCCCTCTACGGGTTCCTCCTGGCCTGGATCTACGGATTCGGCAACCGCGTGGTCTCGCTGTTTCTCGGCGTCGGTCCGGCCCTTCGCGGGACGCCGCAGGCCGCACTGGTGCTGCAGGCAGTCGCGGTGCCGATCTATCTGGCGTCCTATCTCCCGGATTTCGCGACGCGCCCGGCGCTCGCGCTGCGCGATGCCGGGATGTCGGCTGCGGCGCTGTCCGCCCTCGTTTACCTCGCCGGACACGGCCTGGTCTGGAGGCGGACGACGCTCCCGATGCTGCCGACGCCGGGCCGGCCGACGCTGGCCATCCGCTGCGCCTTCGGCTGTCTGGGGCTGTGGGCAGTTCTCGAGCTCGCCGCCGTGGGCGCGGTTCGGATGACCCGATTCCCGGCGCGGAACCTCTGGTGGGCCGACGCCGCGCGCCATACCTTTACGATCGGCTTTCTGACGCTTCTCATCGTCGGAATGAGCCTGCGGATCCTCCCGGTCTTTTCGGGACGCAAACTCTGGTCTCCCCGTCTGGCCTACGGGACCTATGGGCTGCTGCTCGGCGCGACCGCGATGCGTCTCCTGCAGTATCCGGCGGCCTTCCGTCCCGTCCTGTACCAGGTCGGTTCGTTCATGGGCGTCGCGGTGGTCCTGGCGCTCGTCCTCTTCGCCTTCAATCTCGTCCGGACGATGCGGGGCGGGCCGAAAAGGACGCTTCCGGCCCGTCCCTTCTCATCGGTCCTTCCGGTCCGCAATTGATTCGTTTGGATCAGGACGGCGCGGGCGGCTTCGCCTAGTCTCCACCGTGGAGAAAGGATCGAAATCGCCGATCTGAAGAACGAGACCATGAGCGACGTGCACGGCCTCAGCGCTTTCGCGCCTTGCCTTCCGTGGGCGAGTTCTCGATCCAATCCGGTCCGCTGCGGACCCGGCGCTGTACCGGCGGCGCCGGCCTTTCCGGCCCTGGAATGTTGCTCTGGACATGCGCAGGCATGCCCCACCGCTCTTCAGAATCCGGCCAGCGGGTTTTCCGGAGATCTCCCTCATCCTGGGGCCGGCTAGACGGCGCGTCCTCGACGAGGACCGACGCCGTCCGGCCGGCCCCGCCTCCTTTACCGTCGCCTGCGCGGAGTTCGTCGATCTGCGCCTTCGGCGCACCGGCGTTCGGCTCGCCCAAAGGGGCTCGACCGAACGCCTGATCGACGAACTCCGCTCCGGCTCCCGCGGCGTGAGTCGTTTCGCGACGTACGTGTCGCGAAACTTGGTCGCGCCGCGAAATTACGACGAGAGCCTTGGAGTCTCATCGTCTCTTCGTAGTAGTAACTGTGGGCAGTTGCGGGAATCGCACAGCGATTTCCGCAATGTCCACACAGACCCGCCTAAACAATATATATATTGTTACTCCGTTGGACTCTCAGAGGACCGGGCCCAGCCTGCGCGCCAGGGCGTCGCCGATCCGGTGCAGGAGCGGCCGCCGCCTCCAGCTCCGCGCGGTGATCTCGGCCGAATGGGCGAGGTCCCGCTCGAACGCCGCGGAGAACGTCGCGCCGATCTCCGAGTCCAGCACGACCACGTTGCACTCGGCGTTGAAGTGGAAGGAGCGAAAGTCCAGATTCGTGGACCCGGCCATGGCGGCGAAGTCATCGGCGACCACGGTCTTGGCGTGCAGAATCGCCGCCTGGTACTCGAAGATCCGCACTCCCCGGGCGAGCAGCGCCGTGTAGTAGCCGTGGCCGGCATGGCGGACCAGAGGCACGTCGCTTCGCCCCGGAAGCAACAGCCGCACGTCCGCGCCGCGATGGACCGCTGCGCCGAGCAGATCCACGGCCCGCCGGCGCGGAGCGAAATAGGCGTTGGTGATCCAGAGCCGCCGCCGCGCCGCCGCGGCGATCGCCGCGAGGACGGAGGCGGTTTCCCCGTGCCCACGGCCAGGCCGCGAGTCGAGGACCACCACCGGCACTCCTCCGGAGACCGGCTCGAGCGGCGCGAGCTGGAGGCTCCCGCCTGCCATCCCCCAGGCCTCGGAGAAAACCGTGGTCATCTCCCAGGCCGCGGGCCCGTCGATGCACACGTGCGTGTCACGCCACGGTCCGGCCTTCGAGCGCCGGCTGGAGCCGTACTCGTCGCCGATGTTCATCCCTCCGGTGAACCCCGTCGCGCGATCGATCACCAGGAGCTTGCGGTGATCTCGGAAGGGCTGTAGGAGCAGGTGAGGGAAAAGCGGGTTGAAGAGGCGCACCTCGACGCCGCCGGCCCGCAGAAAGTTCCAGAAGGCGCGGCGTGTCGCCACCGACCCGAACGCGTCTGCCAGCACCTTGACCGCGACCCCGCGCGCCGCGGCCCCGCAGAGGGCCCGGGCCAGAGCATTGCCGGTGGCGTCGTCCTTGAAGATGTAGGACTCGACCAGCACTTCGGTCCGGGCCGCATCGATCGCCGCCAGCATGGCCGTGAATGTCTCGGAGCCCCGAAAGAAGGCTCGAACCCGGTTCCCTTCGAGGATCGGCGACTCTTCGATCCTTCGCAGCAGAATCGCGAAGCCCGGATCGCGCAGGCCGTCGGGGAGCGCGGCCGCTTGGCGCGCCACCGCCTCGGGCCGAAGATCCTTGGGCAGCCTCCGCCCCGCCCGCGGGCGCAGCATCGCCCGCCAGCGCCGGTGTTTCTGCGGCTTCCTCTCGCGGCGTCGAAATGCGAGCCACTTCCGGGCCACGGCGCGAAGAATACCGGCCCTGGTATCGGAGGACCTAGCTGGAGGATGATGCGATTCAGGAAGTCCAGGTGTGAGTCATCGGATCGATGGACGCGGCGCTCAACCGATTCACATCGTCGGCGCAGGACCGGCCGGCCTCGCTGCCGCCCTGACGATCGCCGTGGCCGGCGGTCGCGCGGTGGTCCACGAGCAGCGCACCGACGTCGGAGGCCGCTTTCAGGGCGACTTGCAGGGGATCGAGAACTGGACGACCGCTGGCGACGTCCTGGAGGAGCTGGCCTCCGTCACGGGGGCCGACCTCACCGGCATGGCGCGGCCCGTTCGCGAAGGCGTGTTCTTCGATCCGCCGGGGCGCGAATATCGCTACCGGTCTCCGGAACCGCTCTTCTATCTGGTTCGCCGGGGACCGGGGCCCGGGACCCTCGACGACGCGCTCAAGTCCGCGGCGGTCACGGCCGGAGTCGAGATCCGATTCCAAGAGCCGTGGACCCGCCTCTCCGAAGGCGGCATCGTCGCCGGCGGTCCCCGGGCCGCCGATGTGGTCGCCGTCGGTTATGTCTTCGAGACCGACCGGGCCGACGGCGTCTACGGCGTTCTTTCCGACAGGCTCGCGCCGAAGGGGTACGCCTATCTGCTCGTCTGTGCCGGCCGCGGCACCGTGGCTACCTGCCTCTTCGGCGACTTCGCCCGGGAAGCGGAGTATCTCGACCGCACTGTCGCTTTCTTTCGAGACCGCGCCGGCCTCCAGATGCGGCAGGCGGTGCGATTCGGCGGCGCCGGCAACATCCTCCTGCCCCGGACGGCCAGACAGGGCCGCATTCTTTTCGCCGGAGAAGCCGCCGGCTTCCAGGACGCGCTCTGGGGCTTCGGCATTCGCATCGGCATGATCTCGGGGCACCTGGCGGCGCGAGCTCTGCTCGATTGCGTTCCGGAGCGCTACGACCACGCCTGGCGGCGGCGCTTGGGTGGCCTCCTGCGCGCTTCTCTGGTCAACCGGTACGCCTTTTCCCGGATGGGCGATGCGGGGTATGGCCGGCTGATGCGCTCGATCGCCGCCATGGCCGACGCGCGGCTGTGGCTCCGCCGCCACTACTCGCCGACACTCTGGAAGCGCTTCGCGTTCCCCCTCGTCCGCTGGCTCGTTCTCTCGCATCGAGAACCGCCGGCATGTGACTGGCCGACCTGCGATCGGATCTGGTGTAGGACGCCCCATGTCGGGGCCGGGGTTTAAAAGCGGCCGCTTCTCAAGCGGAAGACTTCTCGATCTGCGATCGCCGCTTCAGAGGGTCAGCCCGACGATCCTCTACTTGCGCCCACCGTGATGAAGCTCCGCGGGAAGAATCTCCTGCTCCCTGGGAAGCATGGAACCGGCCTCGCCCGGAAAACCGATGCCCGTGAAGCCGCGGCCCCAGTGAACGGCGCCGCCGAACTGCTCGGCGTCGCGGCGCAGCGGAGAGCCATACCCGCGATATCCGCGGCGGCGTCTCTTTATGTTCTGACGGACCTCATCGGCCCGGTTTCCTTTTCCCTTCGGCATGACTGCTTCTCCTTTCCGAAAACCGTGTTCCGCTTGCGCTCGCGGTCCCGCTTCCAGAGGGCTCAAAAGCGCTGTCCGCGCCGGACGGGAACCAACCGGCCTCCGGTGTCTCTATTGAAACGCTGAAAGCGGCCCCAAGGTTTCGCCGCTGAACTCGGTATCGCCCGATTCACGCCGCCCCTGTCCTCGGGGGAGGCCGGACACGACGCGAAACCTATAATCGGGAGGTGAACGCGCGCCCGCCGATCCCTTTCGATGCCATCCCCGTACTGTCCCTTCTGAAGGCCGACGACCGCGCTGCTCTGTCGCCGCTCTGCGAGCTCACCGCGTATGACAAAGGGGCGACCCTCTTTCGGGAGGGAGACCCCGCCGATCGGATCTACTTTCTGTTCGTGGGGAAGGTCAAGATCGTGAAGGCCGGGCCGGAGCGCGATCTGATCCTCGAGATCCTCGGGCCGGGCGAGCCGGTCGGAGCGGTCGCCGCGTTTGAGAATCAGCCATTTCCGGCAAGCGCGATCGCGCTGGAGGCGTCGGGCACGATCTCCATTCCGGAGCGGCGATTCTTCGACTTGATCGAGAAGAGGCCGGAGATGACACGCCGCCTGCTCGCCGGATTGACGCTGCGCCTGATGGCCGTCAACCGCCGGATGGCGGACATGACCGGCTCCGTCGAATACCGCATGGCCCGACTCTTCGGAATGCTCTCGCAGCGCATCGGCCAGCCCCGGGACGACGCCGGCGTGTTCGTCCCGCTGACACTCTCGCGTCAGGACATCGCCGATCTGGCCGGCACAACGATCGAGACCGCGATCCGCGTCATGAGCCGCTGGCAGAAGGAAGGCCTGGTCGAAACGGAGAAGAAAGGGTTTGTTATACGCGACGCGGAGCGGCTCAAGGAGATCGGGTCGGAGTGAATCCATCACAGCGTGACCGGAACGCGATCGCACCGTGATCGCAGCGTGATTGGAAGACCCCGATCTCGCTGCGTTCCGCTGCGATCACCCGATCACGCTGCGATCACCTCTAGTTCTTTCCGTACCGATCCCTGTAGAACTCGTCGATCTTCTTGCGCTCCTCGGGCGACAGGCCCTTGCGCCAGAGATGAGGCGGGGCGTCTTCGACCGCCTGGATAACGGCCAGAACCTTGGGATCGCCGTGCGCGGCCTCCCTGGCCTGGGGCAGGAAACGCGTGTAGAAGTTTTCCGCCACCTCGAAGAATCCGTGCCACTGAACGAAGTCAGGACCCTGCATCGAAGCTCCCATGCGCGCGCGCCGACCCTCGTGGTGCCAGAGGCGGTAGAAGGTCCACTCGATCTCCTCGTCAAACGGCGTCCCCGAGAGCTTGCCAGCCTCCTTGAGCGCGTTCATGATGCTCTGAGCCGGCTGCGCGAATTTGGTATTCCACAGGTCCACGGTGTCGTCGAACGACTTGTAGAAGGTCTCGACGAAGGCGGCTCCGTGGCAGTGGCCACAGACTTCCTGCATGGCCGCCCGCTTGCTTTCCCAGTTCTCGAGCTTCTTGGAGATGACCGGGCGCAGGGTCCAGGAGATCCGCGCACCCACGTCATGGGTCACCGGCTGCTTGCTCGTCGCGGACATGTGGCAGGTCGCGCAGGTCGGGGCCGCGGTGTAGTCGACGCCGACCACCCAGTGGTCGCGGTCCAGATGCATCTCGCCCTTTTGCGTCCGATAGGCGATTCCGTGCTTGCTCTCGTCGTAGATCTCGGCCTGGGGATGGTCCGGGCCCAGGTGGCACTTCCCGCACACCTCCGGCTGCCGTGCCATGGCCTTGGAGAAGGCGTGTCGGCTGTGACAGGCCGTGCAGGCTCCCCGCGAGCCGTCCGGGTTGACGCGTCCGATGCCGGTGTTGGGCCAGGTCGCCGGATCGAACAGGGGCGCTCCGATTGCGTTCTTCCGGATCGATCCATCCGCGTTCTTGAGAAATGCCACCGTCGAGCCATGGCACTGCCAGCAGCCGTTGACGGCGGCGAGACGGCCCTCGACCACCTCGCCCAGGACGTTGTCGAGAGAGCCGATGAACTTCGCCGCGTCGGCATGGTGGCTGCGCTGGTTCTCGGCCACGATCTCATCGTGACAGCCGGCGCAGGCGTTGGCGGTGACGACGGTCAGGATGGTCTGTCCTTCGTGGACAAACGCCCCGGGCTCGCTGGCCGTCGCGCTGTGACACTCGAAGCAGCCCACGCCTTCGCGCGCGTGCGCGCTGCCGCGCCACTGCCCGACGATCCCAGGAGACTTCTGGGCATGGCAGGAGACGCATTTCTTGTTTTCGGCAGAGAGCGCCGCTGCCTTCGCCGCCGGCTTCGCCGCTTGCTTTTTCTGTACAGGAGTTGTTTGGCCCTGGCCGTGCGCGGCGATCAGAATCAATGACAGGAAGATGGAGGATGCGAGACGCATGGCGGAAGACCTCCTTCCAGGGACAGGGATCGCAGCTGGACGCAACGTTACCGCAACGAGATCCCGCTGCCATCGCCCGAAGGTGCTATGAGGATCCGGGCCTAACCGGAGAGGCCGGCTTCCTGCATCATCCGCCAGAGAGTCCTGCGGCTGACGCCAAGGGCCCGCGCCGCATCTACGCGCCGCCAGCGATGCTCCACCAGAACTCCGTCAGTCTCCCCGCCGACGCGCCCCGGCCCAGCAGATCGTCCAGGACGCTCGAGGCGTGGACGACACGAAAGCCGTCATCGAGACAAAGAAAAACTTCTCCCAGAGATCAGAACATTGCGCCGACCGTGGCTCAGGTGGCGCCGGAATCGATTCCCCAGACAAAAAGCGGCTCGCCCGAAACGATCGTCCCCATGGGCCCTCACCCTAGAAGAAAGGGTCTCCCGGAAGACGCGGAGAGCGCATCCGCGCCCTCATGCCGCCTGCGGGCGCCGCTTCCAGGCGATATACGGGCGGGCCAGTTGCCTCCATGCGGCGAGCTTCCAGGCGTAGAGGCTGGAGGCGAGAGATGGCGCGACCAGTTCGCGAGTCTCTTCGGGCTGGACCACCAGGGACACCTCGATGGGCAGGATTCCCACCGGTATTCCGGAGTCGCGACAGGCTTCCCACAGATGCGCGAAGACCTCTTTCATCGCGTCGGGCTCCGGCGGGGAGACGTCCTCCAGATCGCATCCGACCGTCGGTCGGAAGATGCAGACCGTCGGGAAGGCTCCGGCGGCGACGATCCGGTCGATGCCGCGCTTGGTGGCCGCGACGGGCTCAAGCCCGGCGATGATTTCTCCTGAGACGCGCCCCGGTCCGAGCTTTTTCGCCGTGTACTCCATGGCCCGGAAGAAGCCTTCCTGCCCCAGCGTCTGGGCCTTGCCCGGACACAGCCGGGCGAAGACCTCCGGATCTTCGAACTCGTAGCAGAAGGAGAAGTGGTCGGCGCCGGCTTCGATCAGCGCGTCGTACTCGTGGAACTGCCGCTCGGGCACCGGGAAACACTGAACGCCGATGAAGCCGCCGACCCGCCGGCGCAGAGCGCGCACGTACGGCTCGCACTGCTTCAGGCCGTGGATGGCCTCCAGACGATCCACGTCCTCGTAGTGATAGCCGGTATTCAAGTGGGTGAAGACCGAGCCCGACTCGTCCCGCGCCGCCAGAGCGACCTCGATCACGTCTTCGAGGTTCTTGCGCTGCTGCTCGTTGACCCCCAGATTCTTCCCGGTCGTGCAGAACTTGCAGGCCTGCGAGGGGCGGGAGGCCCACAGGAGGCAGGAGGTGGACACGTAAATTCCCAGATAGTTGCCCTGAAGCACGCCGACGCGATGCATCTCGACTCCCGACGAGGTCTGGCGCCCGTACCAAGCCGGCTCTTCCGGAACCTCGACGGGATACAGACGTCCGTCCCGCTCGTCGGCCACGCCGTAACCCTCCGGCCGACGCGTCAGGCGCAACGGGGAGCGGGCCGCGAACGGCTCGACCACCGGGACGTTGACCCAGATCCGCTTGCGGCGCGAGGGCAGGACGAGCTCCAGGCCGGAGCCCAACCCGGCCCGCGTCCGCGCCAGGCGGCGGCCGTCGCTCTCGACGTCGCAGGAAGGATCGATCCGCACGCCGCGGCAGAAAAGCTCGATTTCCAGCTCGACCGGCGAAAACATCTTTTCCCCTTCCTCCGCCGCACCTTAAGCAACTCCCTTAAGCCTGTATATGATGCAAATCACCCAGTTCCGCGTTCCGGTATGCTGCCCGCCCCACAGGAATTAGGGGCAAAGGCGAGAACGGAATGCTCGGGATCCGGGGAGCCATTCAGGTCGAGCGCAACTCTTCCGCGGCGATTGGCGCGGCGGTGGCGGCGCTGTGCGAGACGATCAGCCGGACCAACCGGCTGAAACCTTCCCGGATCATCTCGGCCATCTTCACGCTGACGCCCGATCTTTCCGCCGAGTTCCCGGCCCGCGCGGCGCGCGAGCATGGCTGGGAGGGCGTGCCCATGATCTGCGCGCAGGAGATCCCGGTGCCCGGAGCTCCCCCGCGCATCTGCCGCGTTCTGGTCCACGCGCGGGGGCACGGACGCCCCCGTCATGTGTACCTCGGCGGAGCCCTGGATCTGCTGCGGCCGGACCTGGCGCCGGTCCCGCGCCGCCCGGCCGGAAAGAGAGAGCGGCCGCGATGATCGTCGTCATGAAGATGGGAGCGCCGGACTCCGAGATCGAGGGAGTCGTCGCCCGCATCCGGGAGCTGGGGTTCACCCCGCACCTGTCCCGTGGCGAGGAGCGCACCATCATCGGCGTGGTGGGCGACGACCGGCGCGTCGCCGAGGAAGGGATGTTCGAGGCCCTGCCCGGCGTGGCCGAGTGCGTCCGAATCCTGAAGCCCTTCAAGCTGGCGTCCCGGGACTTCGTCGCCGGGCGGACCGTGGTCCGGCTCGGCGCGGGCGATGGGACCGCTGTCGGCGGCCGCGACGTCGTGGTGATGGCCGGCCCCTGCGCGGTCGAGAGCTGGGAGCAGCTGGAAGAAGTGGCCCGGGCGGCGAAGAGCTGCGGCGCGCGGGTTCTGCGCGGCGGAGCGTTCAAGCCGCGCACCAGCCCCTACTCCTTTCAGGGCCTCGGCGAAGAAGGGTTGAAGCTGCTCGCCCGGGCGCGCGCGGAGACCGGCTTGCCGGTGGTGACCGAGGTGATGACGCCCGAGGCGGTGCCGCTCGTCGAACAATATGCAGATTGTTTGCAGATCGGCGCCCGCAACATGCAGAACTTCAACCTGCTCCAGGCCTGCGGCAAGGCCAGCAAACCGGTCCTCCTGAAACGCGGCCTTTCGGCCACGCTGGAGGAGCTGCTGATGGCCGCGGAGTACATCCTCTCCTCCGGGAACCGCAACGTGATCCTCTGCGAGCGGGGAATGCGAACCTTCGAGCGCGCCACGCGCAACACCCTCGATCTCTCGGCGGTCGCGGTCTTGAAGGAGTGGTCCCACCTGCCGGTCGTGGTGGATCCGAGCCACGGAACCGGGCAGCGGTCTCTCGTCGGGCCGATGGCGCGGGCGGCCGTGGCCTGCGGCGCCGACGGACTGATCGTGGAAGTGCACCCCCATCCGGACCGGGCCCTGTCCGACGGCCCTCAGTCCCTCACGCCCGGGATGCTCGAGAGCATGATGAAGGAGGTCGGCGCGGTGGCCAGGGCAGTCGGACGGGAACTGTAAGCCGCCTCGCACGGCGTAAGGCGTAAGGCGTAAGTCGTGAGGCGAACGAGAGACGCGCGAGACGCCGTCGGCATCGTGGGTCTGGGGCTCATGGGGGGCTCGCTCGCCCGAGCGCTCCGGCGGCGGTTTCCACGCCGGGCCCTGATCGGCATCGAGACAAACGCGCGGGCCCGAGGCCTCGCCCGGAGAAGCGGGATTTTCGATTCGATCCTGACGCGACCGACGGACGCGCTCGCCGCCTGCGGCATCGTCGTCCTCTGCGCCCCGGTGCCGGCCATCCTGCGTCTGCTCGGCCCCGTCTCCCGGCGGATGCGCGGCGGGGCGATCCTGACCGACGTCGGGGGCGTCAAGGAGCCGATCGCCCGCGCTGCCCGGAGCGCCGTCCGCAAGGGCGTCGTCTTCGTCGGCGCCCATCCCATGTTCGGCGGCGAGCGAGGCGGATTCGCGTCCAGCCGCGCGGATCTGTGGAACAGCGGCCGCGTGGCGGTCTGCGGCGACGGGCTCGATCGCGAGGCGGTCCGCCGGGTAGCCCGCCTTCACCGCGACCTCGGAGCGCGGGTCGTCCTCTGCTCGCCCGCCGAGCACGATGCGGCCGTGGCGGCCGTCTCGCATCTGCCCTACCTCGTCGCGAGCGCCCTGGCCCTAGCCGCCCGCGAATCCGGGCCCCTGGCCCGCGCCCTGGCCGGACGCGGATTTGCCGACTCCACCCGCATGGCCGGTTTCGCCTTCGGGGTCCAGGGAGCGGCCGCGGCATCCAACCGGCATCTGGGCGACGCGGCTCGCCTCTTCCGCAAGCATCTCGACCGCCTCGACCTCGCGCTCCGGCGTCGCGGCCGGAGCTCCGCCTTCGCTCGGGCGCGCTCAACCCGCCGCAATTTGATTCGCTAAGCGCGGCGTTCCGAGCCGCTGCGCGGCTCCGCGCGTTTGATTCGTTTGCATCTTTCGGCCTCTTCGCCCTCTCCCCGAGACTTCTTCGCTGGATCGCCGATAGGGATCAAGGAGCGAAAAGTGATCAAACAGATGATCCCTGTCATAGCCGATCCGTGGGAGGCGGCGGATTCTGACTCCGTCGAAATCTGCTCATGAAAGAGCCCAGAACCTCACGAGTTCGCCCCGGACCCAACGACAGCCGGTATCTGTCGCGCCTCCAGGTCGCGCGGCTGTTCGGAGTCTCCGCCTCGACCGTAACGCGCTGGGCGAGGCTCGGAATGCTGCACGCCGTCCGCACTCCGGGAGGGCATTATCGGTTCCCGGCCGAGGAGACTCGAAAGACGGCCCGGGATGCCGGAGCGGTGGACACGGCGACTTCCGGGGAAGCATGACCGCGATCCCCGTCCGCCTGCCCGATCTGGCTCACTGGAAGGCCCAGGTGAAGTGCCAGACCGGCTGTCCCGTGGCGACCGACGCCGGCCGTTACGTGCAGCTGATCGCCGAGGGACGCGACGAGGAGGCTTACCTGGTGGCCCGGGCTCCCAATCCCTTCGCCTCCGTCTGCGGAAGGGTCTGCGCGGCTCCCTGTGAAGACGCCTGCCGGCGCGGATCGATCGATGCGCCGATCTCGATCCGGGGTCTCAAGCGCTTCGTGACCGAGAAGTACGGGGTCGAGTCCATGCACCCCGACACGCAGGACCGTCTGCGCCAGACGCTCGTGGCGGAAGGAAACCGGTACGCCGGTCACCTCCCGGTTCACCCGCTCTCCTCCGGGAAAAACGCCGCCCGCCGCAAGGTCGCCGTCATCGGCGCGGGCCCGGCCGGCCTCTCCGCGGCCCACGATCTGGCTCTCCTGGGCTACTCGGTGACGGTCTTCGAAGCCGCGGAAGAGCCGGGCGGCATGATGCGCTTCGGAATTCCCGAATACCGCCTGCAACGCACGCTGATCCGCTCGGAGATCGACAAGGTCCTCTCCCTGGGCGTGTCGCTCGAGTTGAAGGCCCCTCTCACCAAGGAGTTCGGCCTCGCCGACCTCGAGGAGCGCGGGTTCGAGGCCGTTTTCCTTTCGATCGGGGTTTCGAAGGGCCGCGACCTCCAGGTGCCGGGCGTCGAGCTCGACGGCGTAGTCAAGGCCGTGGACTACCTCTTGAACGTCAACCGCGGGTACCGCATGAGCCTCGGTTCGCGCGTGGTGGTCATCGGCGGCGGCTTCGTGGCCTTCGACGCCGCCCGCACGGCCCGCCGGCTGGAAAGCCTGGAGGATCTCGAACGACTCGAGACTTCAGCGGAGGGAGAGCGCCTCAAGGAAGCGATCGACTCGGCGCGGGCCGCCATGCGCGGCGGGGCCGCCGAGGTCACGATCGTCTCGCTGGAAACCTTCGAGGAGATGCCCGTCCTCAAGACGACGCAGGGGCACGAGGAGTTCGAGGAGGCGAAGAAGGAGGGCGTCGCCTTCGTGACGCGCCGCGGGCCCCGGCAGTTTCTCGGGGCTGGCCGCTTGCAGGCGGTGGAGCTGCGCAAGGTCCTTTCCGTCTTCGACGAATCGGGACGGTTCGCGCCGCGCTACGACGACTCGGACGTCACGCGCATCGACTGCGACGCCTGCGTGCTCGCCATCGGCCAGCAGCCGGACCTTTCGTTCCTGACGCCCGCCGACGGCGTCGCGCTCACTCCGGGCGGAACCATCCGCGTGGATCCGGAGACGCTGGCGACGTCCGCTCCCGGAATCTTCGCCGGGGGCGACGTGGCGTTCGGGCCCCGAAACCTGATCGAGGCGGTCGCCAACGGCAAGCGAGCTGCGCGCTCGATCCACCGCTATCTCTCCGGCGAAGCCGCCACGGTCGTGGCGCACCTGGACATCGAAAAGATTCCGACGCCCAGCTACCGGATGATCGCCGGCTTCGAGATCGCCGACCGCGAGGCAGTGCCGACGCTGGACGTCGGCCGCCGCACCGGCATCGCGCAGGTCGAGACCGGTTATGCCGAGGAGCAGGCTCGGCGACAGGCGGCGCGCTGCCTGGTCTGCCACGTCCAGACCATCTACGACCCGGAGAAGTGCGTCCTGTGCAGCCGCTGCGTGGACGTCTGTCCCGAGTACTGCCTGGCGATCGTGCCGCTCCAGGACCTCGACCTGCCCGGCGAGCAGAGAGAGGAGCTGGCCGCCCGGGCGGAGGGCAACGGGCTGCCGCTCTCGGCGATGATCAAAGACGACGAGCGCTGCATCCGTTGCGGCCTCTGCGCCATCCGCTGCCCCACCGACGCGATGACCATGGAGAAATTTTCGATCACCGAGAGGTTCGCCGCGCCGGCCACAGCGCCTGCCGCTGCGCCGGCTACTGCGATCACCGGTTGAGGAGGAGCCCATGGAGATGAAGGAATCGAAGAGCCGGCGCGAATTCGTCGTGAAGCTCGGCATCGGCGGAGGAATCGCGGCGCTCGCCGCCCAGGCAGTGGCCTCGCTGCGCTCGCTCGTGCCCAACGTCTCCTACGATGCGCCGACCACCGTCAAGCTCGGGATGCCCAACGATTTCCCGGACGGAATGAAGTTCCTCCCCGACCAGCGGCTCTTCGTCTTCCGCGACGGGCCGGTCCTTCACGCGGTCTCCGCCGTGTGCACCCACCTGGGGTGCACGGTCCGCGCCGAGGCGCTCTCCCAGCCGGAAACCAAGACGGTGGATGGAAAGCCCCTGAAGCTCACGCACCGCTTCCTCTGCCCGTGCCACGGCTCCCGGTACAACGGCGACGGGAGCAACGTGTCCGGGCCGGCGCCGAAGCCGCTGGCCTGGTACCACCTCTCGATCGCTCCCGAGGACGGCCAGCTGGTGGTCGATCTGGCGCGCCCGGTCGATCGGAATTTCCGGCTGACCTTGGCCTAGAGGAGCACGAGACATGAGCGCAAACCGCGATTCGCGAGCAGCCGCCGCGCCGGGCGTCCATCCCCGGCGTTTCTGGAGCCTCCGGCCGGCCTCCGACCGGGAGTCGGGAGACGCCGTCGTCTCCAACTTCCTGCTGCACTGGTTTCCGGCCAAGAGCTACAAGCCGTCGCTGTCCTGGACCTACTCATGGTGGCTGGGCACGATCTCCGCCGCCCTGCTCCTGCTCTTGACCGTGTCGGGTTTGCCGCTCCTCTTCCTCTACATTCCCTCGGTCGAGCGGGCCTACGCCTCCGTCAAGGACATCGAGTACGTCATCACCTTCGGCTTCTGGATCCGCGCCGTCCACCGCATCTCCGCCCACCTGATGGTGGCCGTCGTCTTTCTGCACATGGTCCGCGTCTTCGTCACCGGCGCGTACAAGAACGGCTCCGGTCAGAGCCAGAAGCGCCAATGGAACTGGGTCCTGGGGGTCGCCATGCTCCTGGCGACGCTCTTCCTGTCCTTCACCGGCTATCTCCTGCCCTGGGACCAGCTGGCCTTCTGGGCCGTCACCGTAGGAACCAACATCGCCTCATCGGTCCCCTGGATCGGCCCCACCATCCGCGAGCTCTTGATCGGCGGGCGCACGATCGACCAGCCGACCCT
>DATFTF010000290.1:0-6888 GCA_035262245.1 Thermoanaerobaculia bacterium | reverse complement strand
AAACGAGGGAGCCCTCATGAGTCAGATTGTTCCCGAGCGCGAGAGCACGACCGTTTTCCGTCTTCCGTTTTCCGTTCCCCAGCCATGAAGATCGCCTTCATCGGAACTCACGGCGTCGGCAAGACCACGCTCTGCTTCGAGCTCGCGGCCCTTCTCAAGAAGCGGGACAAGGTCGTGGAGATGGTCCGGGAGGTCGCGCGGTTCTGTCCGCTCCCCATAAACCGGGAGACCACGCTGGCCGCGCAGTCCTGGATCCTGCACACCGAGATCGCCGAAGAGCTGGCCGCCGAACACAAGTCAGATATTGTGATCTGCGACCGCAGCGTCCTCGACAACTATTGCTACCTCCTCCAGGCCGGAAAGCACCCGATGCTGGAGCCCCTGGTCCGCTGGTGGACCGGCACCTACGCTCTTCTCATCAAGGTCCCCATCGTCGGCTCGCTGCAGTTCGACGGTCTGCGCGACGTCGACAGCGGATTCCAGCGCGTCGTCGACGAGACCATCGATCGGATTCTCGCCGAGTGGGCCGTCCCGGGCGTCCGCCTGGATCCGCAGCGCCGCGAGTTCTGGGCGGGCGATTCCCTCGACGCGATCCTGCCGCTTCTCGGGCCGGTGCAGCAGCCGCTGTTTGAGATTCCAGATTCAAAATTGAAGATTCAAGATTGAAATCGTCTCAGCCTGTTCAATTTTGAATTTTGAATCTTGAATCTTGAATCAATCCGGGGGCGCGACCTTCTCCAGGGCCGGCGCCGTGAGCGTGCGCCATCCGATCGCGCCGAGGACGATCGCGCCTCCCAGGACTGCGAACGGGCTCGGCCTCTCCCCCAGAATCAGAAAGACCCAGATCGGGTTGAGGACCGGCTCGGCCATTCCAATGAGCGACGCCTGGGTGGCCGGGACGCTCTCCAACCCGCGCACGAAGAGGACGTAGGAGACGCCGATCTGCACGACTCCCAGAAAGGCGAGGATCGCGAGCGAACGGGGGGTCAGGGACAGATCGCGGGCCACGAAGGGGAGGAGCGCCGCGGCGGCCAGGACGTTGCCGTAGGTCACCGCGGCCTCGGCTCCGGCATGCCGTTCTCGCCTCAGGGAGAGCACCAGCCCCGCGAAAAAGACGCCGGACAGAAGGGCGATGCCGTCGCCGGCGCCGCCCGCGCGCAGCTTGCCGACGAAGAAGAGCGCCATGCCTCCGAAGGCGGCGACGACCGCGGCGATGTCGCGCAGATGAAGCGGCTCGCCGACCACCAGGGGCGAGAAGAGAAGCACCCAGACGACGCCGCTGTACTGGAGGAAGATGGCGTTGGCCGCGGTGGTCCACTTGGTCGCCACCACGAAAGTGGTCAGGCAAGCCGCGTAGCTGACCAGCCCGGCGGCGAAGGCCGGCGTCAGGCGGCGGGGCCGAGGCCGCAACATGATCCAAAGTGCCAGTGCGGCGAAGGCCGAGCGGTAGAACGCCACCTTCAAGGCCGAGTCGGTCACCGCCTTGATCGCGACACCGCCGGTCGACCAGATCAGCGCGGCGCCGAGGACGAGGAGAACCCCGCGGCGGTGGCTCGGCGCGCCGGTCAAGACGTCACCGCCGCGACGATCGCCCGGGCCGCGGCCTCCGCCGATGCCGCCCCCACGCGCAGGCGCATCAGCAGCGGGGGAGCCGCCGCGGCCGCGGGCGCCAGGGCGAAGGCCGTATCCCCGTCTACGACGCTGTGGGCGGGATGGACCGCTCGCGCGATCCCGTCGTGGGCCTCGATCGCCACTCGTTTCAAGGAGGCGGGTTCGAAGGGCACCGTCGTCGCCACGCACAGGAGAGTCGTGCTCGATCCGGCCACGGGAGTTTCGCTCAGGGGATCGTGACGCAGAGCTCGCGAAGTGCCGGAAAAGCCGCCTTCCCCGCGCGCGCCTCCCAGGATTCTTCCGGTGTCCGGATCGACAACGTCGCCGAAGGCATTGACCGCAGCGAGCGCGCAGACGCGATGGCCCTCGGGAAGGTCCACGGCGGCGGCTCCCAGGCCTCCCCGCTGCGCCCGGCCGATGCCGAGGAGCTTGCCGACCGTCGCGCCGGTTCCCGCTCCGACCGGGCCCATGGGAATCTCTCCCTCGCCCGCCGCGTCGCAGGCCGCCCGTCCCATCGGCCCGTCGGGATACGCCCGTGGATCTCCCACCGCAAGGTCGAAGAGCACCGCGGCGGCGACGATGGGAACGCGAGTCGGACCGATGGCGTACCCGATGCCGCGCTCGGCCAGCCAGGCCGCCACCCCATCGGCGGCGGCCAGCCCGAAGGCGCTTCCGCCCGTGAGGAGGAGCCCGTGAATCTCGGAGATCAGATTGCCCGGGGTGAAAACGCCGGTTTCCCGCGTGCCCGGCGCGCCCCCGCGAACGTCCACTGCGGCGATGGTTCCTGGGGGAGGAAGCACCACGGTGCACCCGGTGCGACGAACGGAGTCGCTCGCATGGCCGATCCGGTAGCCGGCGGGGAAGGAAGGCATGGCGGGATTCTAGTAACAAGTGATGAGTGACGAATGACGGGAAAGAGGGAGTCAGACCTCCTCATTCGCCACTTTCCTCAACCGTGAAGGTCTCTTCGCCTTCCAGCACGCGACGCAGTGGCGGGGTCCGCGAAACGCGCGGAAGCGCCGGAAGAGGCTGCCGCATCCCTCGCAGCGATACGTGAAGACCCGCCGCGTTCGGCGGAATTCCTTCAGGGCCGTCGTCTCCGGTGCATGGCCTCCCCGCGCGCCGAGCCTTCTCGCCAGAACCCGGAAACGGCGGCCGTGCGCAACGCGCGGCCCGTGGCGCTCAAACACCCAGGCGTGGGCCGCCTCGTGGCGCAGCGTCTCGTCGCGTTCGGAGAGAGAAAGGTGCGCGGAAACGGTGATGCGGTGAGGCCGGCCGTACTGAATCTCGCCCCCGGTGAGCTTTCGCCGGGACAAGCGAACCACCGCCGGCCCAAAACCGAACCGCGCCGCCAGCCGGTCGTAGAGACGCTGCAGCTCTCCTTCGGGGTCCGGCTCCGGGAGAGGGAAGAGAAGATCCAAGAGAAATAAGATTAGCCGATTCGCCGGCGAAAGAGCTCGGCGAAAGGGACAGGAGGAATCATGGTTCGAAAATTTTCAGCGCCGGTGATCGGGATGCTGCTGGCCGCCGGCGCGGCGCGCGCTGAAGGCGCGGGCAAGATGGTCTCGTTCGCGAGCGGGCCCGAAACGGCATCCGGCTATCTGGCCGGTCCCTCCGGGGCGGGGCGGCACCCGGCCCTGGTGGTCATCCAGGAGTGGTGGGGCTTGAACGATTTCGTCAAGAAAAAGACGGACCACTTCGCGAGTGAAGGCTACGTGGCGCTCGCGCCCGACCTCTACCGCGGCAAAGTCGCGACGGATCCCGACACGGCCCACCAGCTCATGCGGGGACTGCCGGAAGACCGGGCGCTGCGGGATTTGAAGGGCGCGGTTGCGTACCTGCGCACCCGGCCGGATGTCGATCCGAAAAAGATCGGCGTGATCGGGTGGTGCATGGGCGGCGGCTACTCCCTGACCCTGGCGCTGGCGGAGCCGACGCTCGCGGCGGGAGTGCTGTACTACGGGCGACTCCTGACCGACGACGCCACCATCGCCAGCCTCAAGGTGCCGCTGCTGGGGAACTTCGGCGGGCAGGATCAGGGCATTCCTCCCGACAGCGTTCGCGCGTTCGAGGCGAAAGCCAAGGCGTCGGGCAAGAGCACCGATTTCAAGATATACCCGGACGCCGGGCACGCCTTCGCTTCGAACCCCGATCCGAAAGTCTTTCGAGCCGAGGATGCCAAGGACGCCGACGCGCGGACCGAGAAGTTCCTGGAAAAGACGCTGAAGGGGCGGTAAACGAAAAACGTAAAACGGGAAACGAAAGGGGGACGAGCCCAGGCTCGTTTCCCGATTTCCGTTTCCCGTTTTCCGGCCGGGGCTACGCTTTATTCTGCTTGTACCAGTCCGCGTTGACCTGCTGGAAGTGTTTCCATTTCTCGGGGATTGTTTCCTCGGTGAAGATCGCGGTCACCGGGCAGGCCGGTTCGCAGTTGCCGCACTGGATACAGACGTCCGGATCGATGTAGAGCATCTCCGCGGCCTGAAACGCCGCCTCATCCTTCCTTGGGTGAATGCAATCGACGGGGCACACGTCCACGCAGGCGGTGTCCTTCGTGCCGATGCAGGGTTCGGCGATGATGTACATCCCCATTGGGAGCTCCTCCTCGGTTCAGAGAGACGGCGGGGATTCTAGCACCACCGTCGCCTCCGCTCCGCGCGGGGCCTGCGCCCTTGTGGGCGCACCGGCTCGCGGCTCGCTCGGATGCGAGCTCGACCGCGAGCCTGGCCCCGTACTCGCTCCGGCTCCCCGCGGCGCGCGACGTCCTCCCTTGGTTACTGCGGGAGCTTCGCGCGCCGCGGACGGGGGCTGGGCCCCGGTGGAAGTCCTCGTCGTGCCTTCGCGGCGCGACCAAGTTTCGCCGACTGGATCGGCGAAACGACTCGCGTCGCGGGAGCCGGAGCGGAATGCGTGATCAGGTTGGCGGTCGAGGCCGCATCCGGCCGAGCCGCCAACCGGTGCGCCCATCGGGCGCAGATCGCGCATTCCGCGCAGGCGACGTTTAGTGTCCCACGCTGATCTGGTGGGCGAGGTTCTGGCCGTCGGGCAGGGACGTATAGCGCACCGTCACCTTGGCTCCCTGGGAGAGCGTTCCGTTGATCTTGGTCTCCGCGGTCCATACAAAAGCCGTCGCCGTTCCGCCCACGCTGACGACGAGCTGGCGCTCCGTGGCCGTTACTTTGGACACCGTCCCGGTCGCGGTCTGCATTTTGTCCGGAGAGGCCTTCCGGGCAGTCTGTTCGGCGGCCAGGGCCTCTCCGGCGGCCAGGACGACCAGCAGCGCGCAGGCCAGGATTCTTTTTTGCATGGTGCCTCCTCCCGAGGCCAACATCGCGGGAGGGGCCGTCATTCCGGGGGGGAGGTTGGAATTTGACAGCGGAACGGAGCATCCCTACAATACGCCGTTTTTCGTCGATCTGCCGGAGGCTTCCAGATTATGACCAAACGCTGGGCGGAAGCAGAGCTGCGATTCCTAAAGGACAACGCGGGCAAGATGAGCGTCCAGGCGCTGGCGGACGTGCTCGCCGCGCGCATCGACGACGTCGAGAGGCGGCTGGAGAAGCTCGGGGTCGGAGCGGGATCCCCGGAAAACCTCGCCGCCCGGAAAGCCCAGACTCTCAAGGAGCTTTCCAAGCGCACCGAGAATGCCCGGAAGGATTTCGACCGTGGCGTGGCGGCGTTGCAGAAGAAGAAGATCGACGAGGCGGAGCACAACTTTCTGGATCTGATCCAGAAGTATCCCGAAGAAAAGGAGCTCGTGGACCGCGCTCGCGTGTACCTGGCCGTCTGCGAAAGGCAGAAGGCCGCCGCGCGAACGGCGCCCACAGAGCCGGAGGATTCTTACTACACCGCTCTGCTCGAGAAGAATCGGGGCAACGTCGCGGAAGCCATCGAGCACGCCAAGCGGGCCGCCAAAAAGAACGGCGGCGGCCGCGTCGACTTCCTCCTGGCCTGCTGTTACGCGCAGACCGGCGAAATCGAGACGGCGCTCGAACACCTGCGAAAGGCCATCGAAGAGGATGGACGCCATCGGATCCTGGCCCGGCACGACCGGGACTTCGATCCGGTTCGCGACGCCCCGGCGTTCCAGGAACTCTTAGGGTAAACCGTCGCCGGATCTGCGCGCGGGGCCTGCGCCCGGTGGGCGCACCGCCTCGCGGCTCGCCCGGATGCGGGCTCGACCGCGAGTCTGGCCCCGTGCTCGCTCCGGCTCCCGCGATGCGCGCCTCCTCCCTCGCTTCCGCTCGGGAGACTACGCGCATCGCGAAGGCACGACCGGAGCCTTCGATCGCCCGATCCCGCTGTGATGAAGTCAACTTCCCGGCATTCGGGGCGTTCCCGGCGTTCCCGCGCGTTCCCGGCGTTCTCCTATACTTTCGCCATGAAGAAGCGGCCTAGGGCGAAGGGGGGGGAGCCCCCCGCCCCGAGCGTCATCGTCCTGGCGGCAGGGGTCGGCTCGCGAATGCGCTCGACGCTCCCCAAAGTCCTTCACCGGGTCGGCGGCAGGACCCTTCTCGAATCGGTCTTGCTCACGGCCGGAAGCCTGGCGCCCTCGCGAATCGTGGTGGTCGTGGGGCCGTCCCGAGCCCGGATCGAGCCGATCCTTTCCGGGCAGGACGTGGCGATCGCGGTTCAGGATCCTCCGCGCGGCACCGGAGACGCGGTGCGTTGCGCGCTGCCGGCGCTGGCCGGCGAGAAGGGTCCGGTGGTGGTCCTCTCGGGCGACGTTCCACTGGTCCGGGCGGAGACGCTGCGGTCGCTGATCGCGCGGCGGCACGAAAAGGATCTGGATCTGGTCTTCCTCACGTTCCGTCCGCCGGATCCCGGAGACCTGGGCCGCGTCGTGCGTGATCGCCGGGGGCGCGTCGTCCGGATCGTCGAGGCGAAGAATGCCACGGCGCGGGAAAAAGCGGTCTCCGAGGCGAACGCGGGCGTTTACTGCTTCGCACCGGGCTCCCTGGCCCGGGCCGCCGAATCGCTCCGGGTCAACCGGGCGTCGAAAGAGATCTACCTGACCGACGCGATCGAGATCCTGGCCTCGACGCGCGGGCGGATCGAGACCGTGGAGGCCAAGGACTGGACCGAGGCCTGGGGGATCAACACCCGGCGCGACCTGGCGGGCGCGGAGGAGATCGCGCGGCGACGGGAGCTCGAGAGAGCTCTCGATGCGGGGGCGACCCTGATCGACCCCTCTTCCACCCGCATCGGCGCGGAAGTCGTCCTCGAGCCGGACGTCGTGGTGCACCCGTTTGTCGCGCTGGAGGGTCGGACCGTTCT
>DATFTF010000289.1:0-5940 GCA_035262245.1 Thermoanaerobaculia bacterium | reverse complement strand
AACGGAGAAGGAGATCTCCGGGTCGCCCACCGAATCGGTGGCGCCGAGCGACGGGAAAACGGCGCAGACGGCCCAGGAGATGCCGAAGCCGATGGCGCCGCCGAATCCGGTCAGGAGCAGGGTTTCCAGCAGAAGCTGGTTGAGCACCCAGCGCTGCCGGGCTCCCAGCGCCATCTTGATGCCGATCTCCTTGGTCCGCTCCTCGACCACGACGTTCATGATGTTGGAGACGCCGATGCCGCCGACGATCAGGGTGAAGCAGCCGACGATGCCCAGAAAAAGACGAAAGGAGAGAAAAAAGACGTCCAGGAATTGAAACTCCTCCGCGGTGTCCCAGACCGAAAGCGCTTCCTTGTCCTTGGGATCGAAGCGGAGACTGCGCGCCAGAACGGCCCGCACGTTCTCGCTCACCGCCTTGGACTGTTCGGGGGAGACCGGACGATAGATGAAGTTGTTGACGAACTTGACGCCGGTCAACGCCCGGAACGTCGTCCCCGGCATGTAGGCCCGCCCGTCGTCGCGGCTGTTGTAGCTCGAGTTCTGCGTCTTCTTCTGCAACACCCCCACGATCAGGAAGGGCGAGCCGGCGAAGAGCACGGTCTTGCCCACCGCGGGCTCCTTGCCGAAGACCTCTTCGGCGATCTTGTCTCCCAGGAAGAGCGTGCGCCGCTGCTGCTGGTAGTCGATCGCGTCGATGAAGCGCCCACCCTCCTGCGCAATGAGGTTGCGCATCGCCCCGAATTCGGGATTGACGCCCGACGTGTCGATCGCCACTGTCTTCATCCCATAGCGAAGCTTCAACGTCTGGTCGTACTCCGAGGAAATGGCCTGGACTCCGACGGCCTCCCGTCGCACGGCCTCGATGTGCTCCTCCATCAGCCGGATGCGGCGTCCCTTTCCCAGGCCCTCGTAGGGGATCGAGGTCAGGCTCGGCCAGCAGATCGCGATCCGGTCGCCCAGGCCGGCCGTGTTCTTGACGATCTGCTTCTGGAGTCCCTGGCCGAAGGCGCCGAGCAGCGTGACCGCGACGGTTCCCCAGATGATGCCGAAGATCGTGAGGAACGTCCGCAGCTTCTGGCTCCGCACGTCTCGCAGCATCTGCCGCAGGGCGTCTTTGAAGGTCAGCATTACCGAGAGGGCCCTCCTACCCGCTAGCTGATCTTCTTCGGTGGCCGCTCGACCACCTTGGTCCCCTTGGACAGCCCCGACACCACCTCGGCGTTCATGCCGTCGGAGATGCCGATCTTGATCTCGACCTTCTTGGGTCCGGCCTTGGGCTCGGCGGCCGGGATCTCGACGAAAGCCTTCTTGCCGCCGTCCTCGAACGTGATCACGCGCTCGGGGACGGTCAGGACGTCTTTCTTCTCCCGGATGATGACGTCGGCGTTGGCGGAGTAGCCGGCCCGCAGGACGATCTTGTTGCCCGGATCGAGCTCGATCTCCACGTCGAAGAGCGTTGCTCCGTCCTTCTGCTGGGCCTGCGGCGCGATGCGCGAAACCTTTCCGGTCACGACGTCCGTGGGGAGCGCGCCCACCTTGATACGGGTCGGGAGTCCCACGCGGAGCTTGCCGACGTCGATCTCGTCGACCGTCCCCTTGAAGATCAGGTCCGACATGTCGGCGATGGTCGCCATTTCCGTGCCGGGCTGGTAGGAGGTCAGGGGGACGACCGGATCGCCGGGGTTGACGGCGCGGGTCAGGATGGTGCCGGCGGAAGGCGCCCGGATGATCGACTCCATCTGAAGGCCGGCGCCCGAGACACGTCCGTTGCGCGTCAGCTCGCGCTGCTGCTCGGCCCGGGCGAGCGCGATCTTGGAGAGCTCGAAGGTCTGGCGCTTGGCGTCCAGATCCGACTTGGACATGATGCCGGAGCGCGAGAGCTGCTGGGCCCTCTCGTATTCCGTCTTCGCCAGGTCGTACGAGGCCTGGGCGGAGTCCATCTGCCGGTCCACGTCGGTCAGCTCCTGGGGCGTGGGATCCGGGGCGATCTCGAAGAGCGGGTCGCCCGCGCGGACGTGATCGCCGACCTCGACCATGCACCGTCGGACGATGCCGGAGATCTTCGACTTGACCGAGAACTTCTGCCGCGGCTGGATCTGTCCGACCGCGATCGCCTTCTCGGTGATGGCCCCGCTGCCGACGGTAACGAGCTTGAGTCCGTCCTTATCGTCTTTGGACGCCCGGGCCCAAGCGTACAGGCCGGCGGCGGCTGCCGCGAGAACGGCCAGAAGAATCGCGGTCTTGACGAGTTTACGCATACCATCCCCCGGACAACGGCGCCGGGAAGGAGCGCCGCATGTCCTCTAGTTACGCAGCTGGCCCGGAGAGGTTCCCCTGCATCCGCCGGCCGCGTGTTCCGCGGCCTTCCCTCCTTTCTTAGACGTTAGACGACGCATTTCGTTAGGGAAGGGATCCCTCCGGCCCCTGCGGTAAGCTCCACGGACTTCACGAGAGGCCGGATGGGCGCTTCCGAGTACCACTTCGTGACCCGCTGGAGGGTGGTGGGAACCGTCGACGAGGTCTCCGACATCCTCAGCCGGCCCGAAGGCCTGGTCCGGTGGTGGCCGGCGGTCTATCTGGAAGTGGAGACCCTGGAGCCGGGGGACGACGCCGGCGTCGGGAAGAGCGTCCGCGTCCTGAGCAGGGGATTCCTTCCCTACACGCTCTCCTGGACGTTCCGGGTCGTGGAGTCGCGGCGGCCGCTCGGATTCACCATCGAGGCCGCCGGTGATCTCGTCGGCCGCGGCGTCTGGACCTTCGAGCAGGCCGGCGCCTGGGTCGACATCACGTATGACTGGCGCGTCCGCGCGGAGAAAGCCGGCGTCAAGCAGCTCTCGCCGATTTTGAAGCCGGTCTTCGCGGCCAACCACCGGTGGGCCATGCGTCAAGGCGAGGCCGGCTTGAGAGAAGAGCTCGCGCGGCGCCGAGGGGCGGCGGGCAGTGAACCGATCCACGCTCCGCCCCCTCCGCCGCGAGGATCCTTTCCGGCCCTCTGGGTCTGGGCGGCGGGGTTCGCGCTCGGCCTCCTCGCCGTGGGCCTCGCTTATCTCCGGCCGCGGCGCCGGTCATGGAGACTGCGATGAGCTGGGAGAGCCAGCTGCAGGCCCTGGGATGCGTGGCGATCGCCATGATTCTCGGCGCCGTGCTCGGCGCGGAGCGCGAGATGGCTCACAAGCCGGCCGGTCTGCGCACGCACATGCTCATCTCCGCGGCGTCGGCCCTCCTGGTGGCGCTGGAGGATCCGATCATCTGGAGGTTCTTCAATCCGGCCACCGCTCCGATCGTTAGGGCCGACACACTCCGCATTTTGAGCGCGGTGATCACTGCGGTGGGGTTCCTCGGTGCCGGCACGATCATCCGCCGCGCCGGCGGGGACCGTGTCGAAGGGCTCACCACCGCCGCATCGATGCTCCTGGCCGCGATCATCGGCCTGGCCACGGGGCTGCGCCAGTTTCCGCTGGCGGTGGGAGTGACCGTCCTGACGTTGATTGCGCTGCGAGGACTCCTCCTGGTCGAGCGGAAGATCCGCCGCGAGATGCCTCGTCCCCCTTCCAAAGAACTTTCGTGACCGAGCCGCATCTCCATCGGGGCATCGGCCGTTTCGACGCGACCGCGCTGGTGGTGGGATCGATGATCGGCTCGGGGATCTTCATCGTCTCGGCGGAGAGCTCGCGGGTCCTGGGCTCTCCAGGCTGGCTCCTCGCGGCTTGGGCCATCGCCGGAACACTGACCCTTCTCGCCTCGGTTTCCTGCGCCGAGCTCGCCGCGATGCTTCCGCGCGCCGGCGGCCAGTACGTCTTTTTCCGGGAAGCCTACGGGCCGCTGGCCGGCTTCCTATTCGGCTGGACGATGTTTCTGGTCGTGCAGTCGGGGACGATCGCTGCGGTGGCCGTCGCTTTCGCGAAATTTCTGGGAGTTCTGTGGCCGGCGGTCGCCGGATCGCGGAAGGTTTTCACCCTGGGAAGGTTTTCGATCTCTACGGTCCAGGCCGTCGGCCTGGCCGTCGTTCTCTTGCTCACCGCGACCAACGCCACGGGCCTGAAGGCCGGGACCCGAACCCAGAACATCTTTACCGTGGCGAAATTCGCGGCGCTGCTGGCGTTGACAGGCCTCGGCCTCGTTCTGGGCGGAGGCGGGGACACCGCGCTGCGCCGGCCGGGCTTCTTCCAGGCCGCCTCCGCGTCGGGGCAGCCGCTCCTCGGCCTCGCGCTCATCGCCGCGCTCGGAACGGCCATGGTCGGCCCGCTCTTCTCGCAGTCGGCCTGGAACAACGTCACCTTCGCCGGCGAGGAGATTCACGATCCGACGCGGACCTTGCCCGTGGCGCTGCTGGTGGGCTGTCTGATCGTGACGACGATCTACGTGGCGGCCAACGTCGCCTATCTGAATGTCCTGCCGTTTGGAGAGATCCAGCATCCCGCCGAGGATCGGGTGGCGACCGCGGTGGCCACCAGGCTCTTCGGTCCCGGAGCGGCCGCGGCGACCGCGGTGGCCATCATGGTCTCGACCTTCGGATGCGTCAACGGGCTCATCCTCTCGGGGGCGCGGGTGTCTTTCGCCATGGCCCGCGACGGTCTCTTCTTCGCGCCGCTCGCGCGCGTCAACGCGGCGTCGGTTCCGGGCAACGCTCTATGGGCTCAGGCCCTGTGGTCAGGGGTGCTCGTTCTCTCCGGCAGCTACAGCGATCTGTTGAAGTACGTGATTTCTGCGGACATCCTGTTCTACGTCCTTCTGGTGCTGGCGGTGATCGTGTTGCGCGTCCGGCGGCCGGAGTGGCCCCGGCCTTTCCGCGCGCCGGGTTACCCGGTCGTGCCGCTTCTCTACGCCGCCGTCGGTTTCGCGCTCATCGCGATCCTCCTCTCGGGCAACCCGAGGACCACGTGGCCCGGATATGCGCTCGTTCTGACGGGAGTGCCTGCGTATTTCCTGTGGCACCGGAGGCGGAAAACGGAAAACGGAAGACGGAAGACGACATAGCCGTGCCTCTTCCCGTTGTCGGATTCTCGGTTCTCGTCCGCTGCTTTCCGAAATGACCACTCTGGTGCTCCACGACCTCGCTGAGGGCGCGCTCTTAGTCGAGTACCCCGGCCTCACGGAGTCGGAGGCCAACGAACGCTCGCTGGCCTCCGCGACGACCCTCGACCGCGAGCGGCCGCGAGGCTATTTGGGCTCGGTTCCCGGCGCCCGCACGCTCTATGTCGAATTCGATCCGGAGACGGCGGCCCGGGCGGCGCTTGCGAATCTGATCGGCGCTAACGAGGTCCGTTCAGGGTTCACTCCTCGGCGCACCCACACGATCCCGGTCGTTTACGGGGCAGATGCGGGGCCGGATCTTCCCGAGCTTGCCCGGAAAGCGAATCTCTCGCCGGAAGAATTTGCTCGGCACCATGCGCGTGCGTCCTACCGCGTCGCCTTCCTCGGCTTCGCGCCGGGCTTCGCCTACCTGACAGGTCTCCCTGCGGAGCTCCAGGCGCCGCGTTTGGCGACGCCGCGGACGCGCGTCGCCGCGGGCACGGTCGCCATCGGCGGACCTTACACGGGGATCTACCCGGGCGAGACCCCGGGAGGCTGGCGCCTGATCGGACGGACGGACGTCGCGCTCTTCGATCCCGACGCCGACCCGCCGTCGCGGTTTCTTCCCGGCGACGCCGTGCGCTTCGAGGCCGTCGCGCAAGTCGGCCCGATCCCGATGCCGTGCGGCGCTCGCGGGGAGTCCGCCGACCGGCCTCCAGGCGCTCCTCTCTTCCGCGTGGCCGCTCCCGGCGCCTTCAGCTCCGTTCAGGGAGGGCCGCGCTACGACTGGCTGCGCGCGGGTGTGCCGCCGGGAGGAGCGATGGATCCCGCCGCGCTCCGCCGTGGAAACGAGAGCCTGGGAAACCACCCGCAAGCTCCAGCCCTGGAGATGACGCTAGTGGGCGCGGAGCTCGAGGCGACCGCCTC
>DATFTF010000288.1:0-6358 GCA_035262245.1 Thermoanaerobaculia bacterium | reverse complement strand
GGCCCGCCTGGATGCCGCATTCGGCGAGGCGGCGGCGGCGCTCGGAGCGAGTCCCGCCCGCATCCTGTGGCGCGTCACGCTGCCTCTGCTGCGGCCGGCCCTGGTGGGCGCCGCGCTGCTGACGTTCATGACCTCGCTGGCTTCGTTTTCGGCGCCGTATCTGATCGGCGGAACGTTCCGCGTCATGACCACGCAGATCGTCTTCTCCCGTTTGAACGGTGACACCCAGATGTCGATGGTGGAGACCACGACGCTCGCGGCCCTGGCGCTCGCCGGGCTCTTTCTTCTGCAGCGGGCGGAGAGGCGGCGTGAGGTCGCCGGCGCAGTCCGGGGCGCCGCGCCGGCCCGGCGCCCAGGGCCGCGGCCGCCTCGAGGTAGGCGCTGTCCAGCCGGGCGAGCCCCGCGCGCGTGAAGAGGTAGAAGTAGACGAACATCGTGTAGGCGTGCACGAAGAGGATCGCAACGGGCCCGGAGAGCCGCCAGGGCGCCTGTGCCGAGCGGGTCGCCGCCTGGATGCCGCATTCGGCGAGGCGGCCGCGGCGCTCGGAGCGAGCCCCGCCCGCATCCTGTGGCGCGTCACGCTGCCTCTGTTGCGGCCGGCCCTGGTGGGCGCAGCGCTCCTGACGTTCATGACCTCGCTGGCCTCGTTTTCGGCCCCCTACTTGATCGGCGGAACGTTCCGGGTCATGACCACGCAGATCGTCTTTTCCCGTCTGAACGGCGACACGCAGATGTCGATGGTGGAGACCACGACGCTCGCGGCTCTGGCGCTCGCCGGGCTCTTTCTCCTGCAGAGGGCGGAGAGGCGGCGTGAGGTCGCCGGCGCAATCCGCGGCGCCGCGCCGGCCCGGCGCGCCTGGAAACGCGGGGCGCTGGTGGCGGTGACCGGATGGCTTCTGGCCGGCCTTCTCCTCCTGCCGCACGCGATGCTCCTGCTGCTGTCGTTCGTGCCCCCGGGAACCTGGACTGTAGAGCTCCTTCCGCCGACGCTCTCGCTGACGAACTGGGGCAGCGTGTTCACGGAAACGGAGCGCCTTCGCCCGATCGTCAACTCCCTCTGGATGGCGGCCGTGGCGACCGCGGCCTCCCTGGCGTTCGGCTTCGGGGCTGCCTACCTCGCGCTGCGCCGCAAGTCCCGAGCCGGCGCGATTCTGGAAACCCTGGTCACGATCCCCTGGGCTCTTCCCGGAACCGTCTTCGCCGTGGCGCTCGCGGCGACGTTCTCCCGAAATGCGCCGTGGGCCGGCCGGTTCGTGCTCGTGGGGACCGCGGCGATCCTGCCGCTCGCGTACCTCGCCCGCAACCTCCCGCTGACCGGCCGCGCCGCGTTTGCCGGACTGCGGCAGCTCGATCCCGCGCTGGAAGAAGCGGCGGCGTCGCTGGGAGCCTCCGTCTGGCGCCGGGCCGTTCGGGTCACGCTGCCCCTCGTCGCTCCCGCGCTCGCCGCCGGCGCTTCGCTGGCCTTCCTCACCGCGCTCGGCGACTTCGTCGTCTCCATCATCCTCTACACCTTCGAAACCCGTCCGATCTCCATCGAGATCCTGTCCTCGCTGCGCACGGAGGAGACCGGAGTCGCCGCGGCGTACGGAGTTCTCCTAGCCGTCCTCTCCGCCGCTGCGTTTTTGTGGTGGGGCCGGAGGGGAGAGTCCGGGACGCGGCTGAGCGGGTAGGGAGTCAACGCCGGGAACGTACGGGATCGCCGGGAACGCCGGGAAGTGAAGTCCGAAGTTACGAAGTGAGTGGAACTCGGCGGCTAGAAATCCATCACACTGTCGAGGCCGCGCTTGAGACCGGTGAACGAACGGACCCGGCGAATCGCCAACAGCGTCCCGGCCACGTAAGGGGCGGCGCCGGAAGACGAGTCGTGGCGGATCGAAAGCCGCTCCTCGGGAAGTCCGAAGAGAATCTCGATGGAGGACACGAATCCGGGCAGGCGCACCGAGTGCATCTGCGTTCCATGGAGCGTCGCGCCGCGGGCCTCGCGAAGGCCCCGGGTCTCCTCCACGGGATGACCGGACTGGGGCTTGCCGATGCGCGCTAGCCTGGAGGCGAGCTCGCGCGCCGTACCGGACGGCGCGTCGGGCTTGGAGCTCTTCCCGTAGTCGATGACCTCCCAGTGCGGAACGTGCTGCGCGGCGATCTCGGCCAGTCGCTGCAGGAGCACCGCGGTCACCGCGAAGTTGCCGGCGGCGAGAACGCCCACCCCCCGCTCCCGCGCGGCGGCGTCGATGACCGCGTAGTCCTCGTCGCTCAATCCCGAGGTCCCCACCACGGCCGAGACTCCGCGCGAGACGGCCTCGAGGACGTGCCCGCGAACCGCCTCCGGACCGGTGTAGTCGACGAGGACGTCGCAAGGGTCGGTGAGAGCCTCCTCCACGCTTCGGGCGACGATCACCTCGCTTCGCAAGCCCGTCACCGCTTCCGAGAGCGGCCGGCCGGCATGGCGCCGCGCGACCGCGGCGGCAAGCTCGAGATCGGGCGCTTCGGAAATCGCCGTCGCCAGAGCGCGCCCGACCCACCCCGTGGCGCCCGCCAGGCAGACCCGCACTCGGCCGGTCATCGGGCCACGATCAGCAAGAGACCGGAGACGCACAGCGCGACACCGACGACGTTGACCGCCGAGAGCCGCTCGCCGAAGAAGATCAGACCGATCGGGATCAGCACCAGGGCGACAGTGGCGTTGGAGACGGCCGAGCCCACGCTGATCCTCCAGCCGGACCGGTAGGCGAGCAGGAATCCGATCTCGATTCCGACGACCGTCACTCCCAGTGTGAAGCTCGCCCAGTTGACGCGCCGGAAGGCCTGCGGGAGCGGCTCCTTGACCGGAAAGAACGGAAGGAGCGCCGCGGTGACGACGATCGCGACGGCATACGTCGCCAGGAGCGCGATCACCGGATGCGTCGCTCCGGGAATCGACTTTTGGGAGACGTGATACAGCACGTTGGAAACGACGATGATCAGGATCGACAGAACGAAGAGCGGCATCGGCTTCTCCCCGCGGGCGTCGGTCAGACCAGGGCGTACGCGCGCACGGGGAAGCTTCCCATACCGGCGACGGGAGCGGGCGCGGCGTGCAGCCGGAACCCCTCCGCGGGAAGCTCGGAAAGACGGGTCAGGTGCTCGAGGATCGGGATCCCGGCCTGGAGAAGCAGCGTGTGCGCCGGCCGGGAGAGATCGGCGGCATCGTCGATGTTCAAGGAATCGATCCCCACGAGCGCGGCATGGCCCCGGACAAGACTCTCGACGGCCGCTCGGGTCAGAAAGGGGTGCCCCTCCGCATAGCCGGGCGTGCGCCAGTGGACGTCCCAGCCGGTGCGCACCAGGACCGCGCGGCCCGCGAGCGAACATCCGGCGAACGCGGCGGCGTCCACGGCCCGCCCGGAGCGCGACGTCGCGTCGATCGTGAGGCCAGGCAAGTCGACCAGCCTGTCGAGGGCGAGCCCCGCCACGTCGGATCCGTCCGCAAACCGGTGGAACGGCGCGTCCAGATAGGTCCCGGTGTTGGCGATCATGTCGACCCGGCCGATCTGGAAGGTCGTCCCCTCGGCATACTTTCCCCGCGTCGACTCGCGGCTCCAGAAGTCCGAGACCGTCGGCGCCGGGAGCCCGGGATACGTGATCATGCCGGACTCGATCGTGTGAGAGAGATCGACGATGCGGCGGGACGCTTCCTCCATGCGGCCTTATTGTGCCGCGGCGGCGGCGACCCCGAACTCTCGCCGGAGAAAATCCTTGATCCCCTCGGCCCCGGTCAGTCGCAGCCAGACCGGTCCGCCCCGCCGCTCGACGCGGACCTCGAAGCGCACGAACGGGCAGCAAACGCTCTCCAGGCGCACCCACTCGGCCAAACGCGCCAGGAGGGTTCCATCATCGGCGAAGCGCAAGGCGAATCCGTCCGGCAGCTCGCGAACCTCCAAAAGACAATTGCGAATCTGATGGAGGAGGCCGGCGTGCCGAGGCGCGGCCTCGCGCACAGGCGGCTCCGGATGACGGACCGAAGGAATGCAGCTCATGACGAAACCTCCTTGACGGCGTAGGCGCCGGCGCCCAGCAGATGGATCGAAACGTACGGCTCCTCGCCGACCACCCAGCTGTCATGACCTGGAGGAATCCAGAACAGATCGCCCGCGGAAACGACGAGCTCCGTGCCGTCGTCCATGAGGATCGCCGCGCGGCCGGAGAGGACAAGGCCCACGTGCTCGACCGAACAGCTCTTGGAGCCGACTGAGGGGCCGACGTGCTCGGACCACTTCCAGCCCGGCGCATAGGTGGCCTTGCCGACGGTCATTCCGCCGACGGTGATTTTCCCGAAATCGCCCTTGGGGAAGGTCACGCTCTCGTCGGGGGTCTCGAACCGGCGGACGATCGGCTTCATCTCCGGCCTCGCTTCCTGCCCAGAGTTTTCAGGAGCTGGATCTGCCCGGTGTGGTACGTGTCGTGGAGGGCCGCACCGACGATCTCGCGCAGGGCCGTGCGCCCGCGCGCCTTGGGCAGGGACCGCGTCAGGCGCTCCGGGTCGAATCCCGCAACCGCTCTGCGCAGGGCCCGGTGTTCGCGATCGAGAATCTCGCGCTCGTTCTTCCATGCCCGCTCGCTGACCCGCTCCAGCTCGAACCAGTTGTGCCCCTTGATCGGAAAAACGCCGCGCTCTCCGCCGGTCAGGCGTCGCCGAACCACGTACTTCCAGTACGCCGCGTGGACGACGAGCTCCCGAATGTTGTGGCGGCCGGGAGCCGGACGCCTGTCGGCGGCCTTTGCGCCTACGCCTCGCAACGCACCGCGAAGGTTCGTGCCGTGCCAGGCGCTCTTGTCGTAGCCCTCGCCCAGCGCGTGAAGCAGAAAAGCGATCCTGCCGTCGGGCAACCTTCTGGCTTTCCGCATGGACTCCTCCTCGGCGCCGCCTCAGCCTCCCGCCGATCCGGCCGACTCGCGGGGGATCTCCGGGTGCGGGATCGCTTCGACGGCCTTCAGACGGGCCGGCTTCGAGCGCGCCGTGATGATGAGGGCCACGGCGCTCACGATGACCAGGGCCGCGATGGCGATCCGCAGCGTGATCGCTTCCCCGGCCAGCAGCGACCCGAGGATCACGGCCACGATCGGGTTGACGTACGCGTAGGTCGAGACGCGTGCGGGGCTGACGACCTTCAGCAGCCAGACGTACGCCGTGAATCCGATGAGCGAACCGAAGATCACCAGATAGCCGAGCGAGAGCGCCGACTTCGTCGAAATGGCCGCGAGGTGGAGCGCCCGAGCTTCGCCGGAGATCAGACCGGCGGAAAAGAGCCACACGCCTCCGGCGATCATCTCCATGGCTATGGCCGTCAGGATCGAGCTCGGCAGCTTGGCCCGGCGCGAATAGAGCGATCCGGCCGACCAGCAAAGCGACGCCAGCAGCAGAGCAGCCGCGCCCAGCGGATCGACGCGCCCGTTGCCGCCGAACTTTCCGGGAGCGACCAGCAGCGCGATCCCGGCCAGCCCCAGCAGGAGCCCGACGATCACCGCCGTTCCCGGCCGGCGCCTCCGTTCGAAGCCCTCGAGCGCGGCCATCCAGATCGGCACCGAAGCGACGATGAGCGCCGCGAGACCGGACGGCACGCGCTTCTCCGCCCAGGTCACCAGCCCGTTGCCTCCGAAAAGCATCAGCCCGCCCACGATCGCGGCGCTCCTCCAGTGGACGGCCTCGGGGCGGGCCGCGCCGCGCAGGCGCATCCAGAGATAGAGAAGGAGGCCGGCGGTGAGATGACGCGCGCCGGCCAGGAAGAAGGGAGGGACGGTCTCGACGCCGAATCGGATCGCCAGGTACGTCGATCCCCACAGAACGTAGACCGCGGCGAACGCCAGGAGGATCCTCCCGCGGGAGGCCGTGCCTTCAGGCACTCCGGGCCTCCGGTTCTTCTTCGGCCGCGGGGATCGGAAGGGCCGCCGTCTCCTTGACCGTCTCGAGCACGATCGTCGTCCGCGTCGAGGTGATCGAGGGAATCTTCCCGAACTTTTCACGCAGAAGGCGGCCCACCGCCTCGGTGTCCGCGGCGCGGACCTTTAGGAGGAAACAGTCCTCCCCGGCGACGTGGTGGATCTCGAGCACCTCGGGGATCTCCCCCAGGCTCGCGGCCGTCGTCGGGCTCCCCACGCGCTCGCTCGAGCGGACGAAGATGAAGCAGACGAGCGGCACCTCCATGGCCCTTGGGTCGAGATTGACCGAGTAGCCGCGGATGACTCCGCGCTCCTCGAGCTTGCGGAGCCGCTCGAAAACCGCTGACGGGGCGAGCCCCACCTGGCGGGCGATCTCGGCGTTGGAGGTGCGGGAGTTCGACTGCAGAATATTCAGAATACGGCCATCAATTTCGTCGATCATTCG
>DATFTF010000287.1:0-12499 GCA_035262245.1 Thermoanaerobaculia bacterium | reverse complement strand
GGCGTTTTCCTTGCGCCCCTGGTCGACGCACACGAAGCAGGCCTTGTAGACGTTCTCGTAGCCCATCTTGAGCTCGCGGTTGGTCACGAAGACCTCCCGGCGCGGATAGGGCGCGTCGAGCCGCTCCAGGGTCACCAGGATGCCGTTGTCGTTGCGCATCCGCTCGGTGATGGCGAACCGGTGCGGCGGCTCCCGGGTGCAATCGTAAGCGGGGGCGTCCGCGGTCACGAGGAGCCTGCTCCTCCCGGCTTCGAGGGCAAGGCCTGAAGCGCCTCGGCGACGGTGCGGTGAATGGTGAAGATCGTATCGAGCTGGGTCATCGACAGGAGCATGGAGACGCTCTGGTTGGGACCGACCAGGATCAGGTCCCGGGACTGGGCTCGCAGTCGCCGCAGCGCCCCGACCAGGAGGCCCAGCGCCGTCGAATCCAGGGACTTGACGAAGGTCAGGTCGGCCACGACCGCGCCGGTCTTCTCCTTCTCCAGGCGCGAGAAGATCTCCGACATCGACTGCGTCGTCTCCCCCACGGAAATCGTTCCCTTCAGGCGAACGACCGCGTGGATTCCACGGTCTTCCGACTCGACCTTCATGCCGATCCTCGGGCTCAAACCTCGGATCCGCGGCATCCCTGGGACGCTAGGATCCGCCGTGGGGACTCTCCTCTCCTCTTCTGACCATCACCGCGCCCCGGGCGATGGAGCCCTCCTCGCCCCGCACTTCGCCCTGGAACTTCAGAATCGCACCGAAGCGCCCGGCAAGCTCGACGGAGATCGCCAGCGTCTCTCCCGCGCGCGGCGCCCGGACCGCCTCGAAATCATCGATTCCAGCGAGAAATCCCCGCCGCCCGGTCTCCGGGTCGCCGCCCTGCAGCAAGAGCGCGGCCTGTGCGATCGCCTCCGCGAGCAGGAGGGTCGAGCCCCATTCCCCGCTGGCCGCAGCGCGGGCATTGGCGCTCACGCGCGCCAGCGCCTCTCCCTTCCAAACGCCTCCGCCGGCGGCGTCCAGACCGGCGTCGGCGGGGCGCACCACCGCATCGACGAAGCGGAAGGGGTAGGCGTGCGGCAGCGTGGCGAGTCTGGCCTCGTTGTTCATCGGTTGCTTACGCGATCTTCTTCTGCTCGATGAAATCGCAGAGAGCATTGACGGAGGCGAACGCCTTCACGCCGACTTCTTCGTCCTGCACCTTGATTCCAAACTCCTGCTCGAGGCCGAGCACGAGCTCCAATGCGTCGATCGAGTCGAGCCCCAGCCCCTCTCCGAAGAGCGGAGCCTCGTCCTGGATCGTCGAGGGATCGATGTCGAGCTTGAGACGTCGAACGATCAGGTCCTTGACGCGAGGCGCGAGATTTTCCCTGGTCATCAGTTCTCCTTGGGGGGATTATAACGACCGCCGCCTGGATCGCAGCGAGATCACGACGTGATCGCAGCGTGACCGGGTGATTGAGGCCCTCCGTCCGCGGCTCCGGCTCTGGCCTCGGTCCGCGGCGCGACAAAGTTTCGCCGACTGGATCGGCGAAACGACTCGCGTCGCGCGAGCCGGAGCGGAGATCTCGGGGTCAGGCAGTCCGTCGAGGCCGCATCCGGCCGAGCGGCCTGCCGGTGCGCGCGAGAGCGTGCGGACCCCGAACCGCAGCGCAGGCGAGGGTTACGCCATCCCTCCGTCCACCCGCCACACCTGCCCGGTGATATACGACGCCTGATCCGACACGAGGAACGCCACCACGGCGGCGACCTCCTCGGGCGTGCCGAAGCGCGCCATAGGGATGCGCCCGAGAAATTCCTTGCGCGTCTCGTCTTTCAGATGCGCGACGATCTCCGTGTCGATCAAACCGGGCGCCACCGCGTTGACGGTGATGCTTCGGGTGGCGAGCTCGAGCGCCAGCGCCTTGGTCATTGCGATCAGGCCGCCCTTGGCCGCCGAGTAATTGGCCTGCCCGGGGTGGCCGGCGATTCCGGAGACGGAGACGATGTTTACGATCCGGCCCCATCCCCTGTGGAGCATGCCGCGCAGCAGCGCCTTGGTCACCCGGTAGGCGCCCTTCAGATCCGTGTCCAGAACCCGGTCCCAATCCTCCTCCTTGAGGAACGCGAAGAGAGAGTCCTTGATGATTCCGGCGTTGTTCACGAGGACGTCGGCGCCGCCGAACTCCCTGTCCACACGCTCGGCGAGCGCCTTGACGTCGTCGAGAACGGTGACGTCCGCCCGCACCGCGACCGCCTCGCCCCCCCGCGCCCGGATCTCCGCCGCCGTGGCCTCGGCCCGGTCGATCTTCTCTCGGCACGTGAGAACCACGCGATGGCCGCCGGCGGCCAGATCCGAGGAGATGGCCCGGCCGATGCCACGGGAGCCTCCCGTGACGACGGCCGTCCTCATGGCTCGCCGCTCTTCACGCGCGCAATATATCCGCGACCCGCCGGATTTCCTCGAGCGTGCCCGCGCGGCGGACGGCGACCGAACGGTCGATCCACCGGGACATTCGGCCGAGCATCTCGCCGGGGCCGACCTCGAGGAACGTGCGGTGTCCCGCGGCGATCATCGCTTCGAAGGTCGCGTTCCAGAGAGTGGGATGGATGAACTCGGTCGCGAGAAGGCGCCGGATGTCCTCGGCGCGCCGGGCCACTGTCCCGTCCGGCCCGTAGAACGGCACGTCGGGATCACGCACGCTCTGGAGCCGCGCGACCAGCGGCGCAACGGCCCGCGCCACCGGCTCCATGAGCGCGCTGTGGATCGGCCACTGCATGGTCAGGGGCAGGACCGAGAGCGCGCGGGTGGAAAGAGCGTCGAGGGCCGTCCGCACGGCCTCTGCCGTGCCGGTCAGCACGAACTGCGTGCTGCTGTTGACATTGCCGATCCAGACCGGAAGGTCCCGCGCCCGCAGCTGGTCGCAGACCTCCTCGACGACCTCTCTCCGGCAGCCGACCACGGCGGCCATGGCGCCCCGGATGCCCAGAGACTCAGTCTCCCGCCAGACCCCGATCAGGACGTCCAGTCCCTCCTCGTAGGACAGCGCCCCGGCGGCCACGAAGGCGGCGTAGTTGCCGAGGCTGTAGCCGGCGGTGGCGGCCGGCGCGACGCCGGCGCCCACCAGCGCCCGCGCCGCCAGGGTCGAGACCAGGTAGACCCCGGCCTGGGCGGCGAGGTTTTCGTGCAGCTCCTCCTCCGCTCCCGAAGAGAAGATGCGGCCCAGGTCCCGGCCTGTGCGCGCGGACGTCTCGTCCAGCAGCCGGCGCGCCTCCGCGTCGGCCTCGAAGAAATCGCGGCCCATGCCGGAGAACTCGGAGAGCTGGCCGGGGAAGAGGAAGGGAACGGAGATCATCTCAGCGCCGGGGTCATGCCGCAATCAGCCGGGCCCGCGCGTCCTCGAGCGCCACGCACCGGTCTGCCGCGAGCCATCGCGTGAAGCGCGACGGGAGACCGGACAGGTTGTAGAAATGGACCAGTCGGGTAAGCGGGGCCAGACCCTCCATGGGCGGATGCTCCGGGTCGAACTCCCACGGGTGAAACGTGAAGACCGCCGGCCAGCCGCGCTCCCGGAAGGCGCTCTCGCACGCCGCCAGGCGGCCGGCGGAGAACATCCGGAAAGCCCAGCCGCCGCCCACCGGAACCGTTCGCCCAAACCCCGGGCCGGTCAAGGGAGGCAGCTCGACGAGCGAGCCGTTTCCGAGCCCGATCGAGTGCGGGCCCGCGGGATTTCCCGCCCGGCCCAGCGGCGGGACCGAGGTCATCGATGCGTCGCAGGCCAGTCCTTCTTCGAGAAGCACGGAGAGCGCCGGATCCGCGGCGTGGCGTATCGACCACTCCGCGGCACGGTGCGCGGTGACCGGCGCGCCGCCCGCGGTCTCGATCCGGTCGCGTGCGCGAACCAGGTCATCGCGAAACTCCGCCGCGCTCATCTCGTCGGCGCGGCGGTGAAGGTCTCCGTGCACTCCGACCTCGTGCCCCCGGCGGACGACCTCCCGGACCATCCCGGGATTTCGCCGGGCGATCCAGCCCAGGAAAAAAACAGTGGCCCGATGTCCGCCGGCTTCCAGCAGATCGAGGAGCGAGAGCAGGTTCGTTTCGACGCGCGAGACGAAGGAGACCCAGCGGCGTGGATCCGAGAAGTAGTCGTCGCCGCACACATGAAACCAGTCCTCGACGTCGATGGTCAGGACACGCGGAGCGCGGCCGGGAGTGCGGAGAAGAGTGATGGTCGGGTAAGCCACCGTAGCAGCATTCTAGCTATCAGCTGTCAGCTATCAGCTGTCAGCCCGGTGACTACGCCGCCTTAGCGTTGGCTGAGAGCTGATAGCTGAGAGCTGCAAGCTAATCTGTCTCGAAAACCTTGTAGTACACCGCTCCCCACGAGATGAGCCAGGTGTCTCGGAACGGACGGTAGTGGGAGAGTCCGCCGTACACCACCCGGACGGGGATCTCGCGGAAGCGTTTCACATGACGGGCCGACTTCAGGAGAATCTCCGTCTCGATCAGGAAACCGCGCGACGTGAGACGCAGACGCTTGAGCACGCTCGCCGCAATCACACGATAGCCCGACTGCCCATCCTCGATTTCGTGCCCGGTCATCCGCGTCAGGATCCGGCTGCCGATCTCGTTGGTGCGCTGACGGACGGCGGGGATCTCGTCCGGACGCGACATCCGCGAGCCGATCACGAAGTCGTCGCCTTCGCGGGCGGCGGCGAGCAGCCGTGGCAGGTCCTGCGGGTCATGCTGCAGGTCAGCGTCCACGAAAGCGATGTGGGTGGCGTCGGAAGTCAAAAGGCGCTCGAGGCCGGCTCGAAGCGCGGTCCCTTTGCCGCCGTTTTGTTCGAGAGTCAGCACCTCGGCTCCGGCGCCGGAGGCTTCGGCCGCGGTGGCGTCGGTCGACCCATCGTCCACGACCAGGACGCGGCCGACCTGCGACAAGAGCCCGCGCACGACCCGCCCGACCGTCGCCGAAGCCTGGTAGGCGGGAACCAGCGCGACGGGCCGGAACAGATTTGCCATGGCTAGATGTTAAGGGGTCTGGAACCGTGGCCGGCGGCTGGGTGATCGCTCCGGCACACAGATTGCAAGGTCCATCCGATGCTCCGATTCAAGCAGGGCGGTCTGGCTCTCAAGAAAGCCATCTGTGGGAGGTGTCCGATGGTGGTCACGACGGTGGAAGAAGTGGCCGAAGTCAGCGGACTCGATCCGGAGACGTCGGCCGAGATGGTTCGGAGCAGCGGCCAGACGCCCGGGAAAACGCATGTCCTCATTCTGGCGGGCGGAGATGGGACGAGGCTTCGCGCGCTGACCCGGTCGCTCGCCGGAGATGACCGTCCCAAGCAGTTCGTGGCTGTGCTCGGCCGGCAGACTCTTCTCGACCAGACACGGCGCCGCGCGAGTCTCGTGGTTCCGCCGGAGCGGACCCACGTCGTCCTCACGCGGCCTCACGAGCCGTACTATCGGGCCCTCGCCGCGGAGGTCCCTCCCGATTGCCTGGTCATCCAGCCCGAGAACCGGGGCACCGCAGCCGCTGTCCTCTACGCCGCCCTTCGCGTGGCACGTCAGTCGCCCGATGCGACACTGATCTTCCTTCCCTCGGACCATTGGGTTTCCGACGACGCCGCTTTCATGCGGGAGGTAACCGCCGCGGTGGCGGCGCTCGAGGAAAGGCGACTCCACAACCGGGTGATCCTGCTAGGAATCGCTCCGACCCGGCCTGAAGAGCAATACGGCTGGATCGAGCCCATCGAGGCGCTCGTGGCCGGGCGGTCGATTCGGGGTGTTGGCCGCTTCATCGAGAAGCCTCCCGTGGCGCAGGCGCACCGATTCCAGGCCCGGGGATATCTCTGGAACAGTCTGGTCACCGTGGCTCGGGCCCAGGCGGTGATCGATCTCTTCCTAACGGTGCTCCCCTCCTGGACGCGATCCTTCCTGACGCTCTCGGAGACCTTCGGGACCTGGGCCGAGCAGGTGAGCATCGCACGCCTCTACCGCGAGATGCCGGCTTCCGATTTTTCCGCCGACGTGCTGGCGGCAGCTCCGGAAAGGCTCGCCGTGTTGCCGGTCTGGCGTCTCCTCTGGGATGACCTGGGCAATCCGGCGCGCGTCCAGGCGATTCGCGGCTCCCTGGCCCGCGGAGGACCCGTCCGGACGCTCGATCCAATCCGGCCGGCAGCCGGCCCGGCCAACGCGAACCTCGCGTAGCCGTCCCGTTCACTCGGTCTTGTTGCCCGTTTTCGCGCCTCTTGCGCCAAGAAGTTTTGAGGAGACCCCTGCCTGCGCGAACGGCTGGCGGTCGCGGAGGTTCTGGTTGGCCGACCCTCTAAAGCCATCGGACGCGACGGCACACCGCCCGATGGCAGCAGGCGCGGTTCTCATCTTCTCGGGCTTCGCGGCGCGCGCGCTGAAAAGAGGCCGAAGGTCCCCGACGGGCGGAGCGCCGATGGGCGTTCGGGACGCCGGCGCGCTTCCCATGGGCGCACCGGCGCCGCGGACGACGCCTCAGGGACCCAGGTTCAAATTCAGCGTCAGGGTCGGGGCGCCGGACCCGGAAACCTCGATCGTTATGGGGCCCTGCTCGCCGGGATTCGCGCGGTAGGCCTCGCCGTAGTAAATGCCGTCGTTGCCGTACACGCTGAACAAGCTCGTCAGAACGCCCCCGGTTCGCACCATCCTGGGGGGCGGATCGTTGGGACGTGTCACGAGGTTGCCCTGCACGTCCACAGCGCCCACGAAAATCGAGATCCGGTCTCCGTTCTGCGACATGTGGTCGAACTGCCAGTGGTCGAAGGTGCTCTCGATGATACGGAACGGACTGGCCTCCGCGGATCTGGGCCCCTGAAGGACGCGGACGGTGTACTGCTTGGCGGCAAAAGGAATCCCGTTGGGCCGCAGGTCCAACACCGTCGTGAGCGTAGAGCCGTCCGGAGACCGGGTCACCGGGCTGACCGGAGTGATCGTAATCTGCCCGACCTCCGGTTGTTCCGGATCGCCCTTCGGATCGCCGGGCGCGGTCAGCTCGATCTGCCAGTCGCAATCGCTGGTGCCCTGCGGAAAGTCGCCGTTGATGATGAATTGGAATCGACCAGCCAGGCTGTTCCAGCTGGTCGGGCGAAAGCGGGTGATGGACGGGTCGGGGTTGTCGTCCGGGCGCAGGTTATAGGTGAGCTGGGTCGAACCGTCGAGGACCTCGTTGTCCTTGTCCGGGACTCCCTCGGCGACGACCTGGCCGTTGGGTTTCAGGTGCCAGGAGCCGCGGAAGTACCAGGAGTAATCTTCCGAGGCGCGCAGCTTGTTCCCCTCGTCGTCGGTATAGGTCGCCCATTCGGAAAAGTTCTCGCGGATGCGCGTGTAGTGGTCCAGCCCGTCGCCACGCCTGGCCTTGGGGAAGACCTTCGGGAGGCTCGGGGCGTCGTAATCGTAGATGTACAGGTCGCCGTTGGCGTCGGGATTGTCGGCTTTCAGATCCTTCAGGACAGCCGCAGAACTCTCGGTCTCGCTCTGCTTGTTGCCGCTGGGGCTCGGGAAGAGACAACCGTCCACGTAGAAACGACTCACCCGCGACCGCATCTCGTCGAAGCCCTCGGTCGGGCCGAAGCCCAGGAAGGGGCCGCCCTGGCGGAAGTCGCCCGGATCCATTCCCGAGGGGTGCACCCTGAAGAACAGAAGGGCGTTCCCTCTCATCGCTCCCTTCGGATCATCGGCGACGCCCAGCTCGTTGCGGCCGTCCGCACGGTTGTCCTGCAGATACTGGAAGATAGGCTTGCCGGCGCCCTGAACGTTGGCAGGAATCGGGCCGAAGAATCTTCCCTGGGGTATCCAACGGTTGTTCTCACCCATCCAAAAGACGGTGAACGGCTCGCGTGATGCGACTCCGCCGCCGTCCGCGGCGGGAAAAAGGCCCTGGACTTCGAGGTTGCGCGGCAGGTCGGAAGTCTGCTGCCCGCGGACCAGGAACTCGCGGTCGCACTCTCCCGGGACCCACATCGTGTCCGACCACGTGTCGTTGAAGATCGCCCAGCCCTGGATGCCATCGGTTCTCGTGATGATGAGCTGTATCCACTGGTCCCCGTAGCCCGAGACCTTGACGCCGAAGCGTCCGAGGCCGCCCGGACTGCCGTCGCGGGCCGCGGAGATGGCCGGATAACCGAGGACCTTGTAAACGAGGATCGACCGGATCGGCGTCGGCGTGCGGGTGATGGTCGGGGTGCGGGTTGGTGTGCTGGTGTATGAGGGATCGTAGGTCGGCGTGTAGGTGATCGGGCGGCGAGTCGGGGTGTAGCTGGGGGACGGCGGACGCACGGTGGGCGTTGAGGTCTGGGTCGGCGTGCCATCGGCCGTTCGCGTGGCGGTCGGGGTCGACGGCGTTGCCGTTTGGCTGCGGTTCGGAGTGAGGGTCGGCGTCGTGGTCGGTCCCGACGTTGAAGAGCGCGTCGCCGTCGGAGTCGAGGGGGTTGCCGTTGCGGTCCTGGGCGGCGTGGCGGTGGCGGACCGGGGCGGGGTCGGCGTGCTCGATGGGGACGGACGCGTCGTCGAGGTCAGCGTGGGCGTCGCCGAATGCGTCGGCGTCGGCGAGGTCGGAGTCCCGGTACAGACCGGGACCGGAGCGTTCGAGGTAAGAGAGCTGATACAAGGGCTTGTGGAGGCCTGGGCGGCGGACAGAGCGGCCGCCGCCGGAAGGGACAGAACCACCAGCGCCGCCAGGAGGCGGAAAGCGCCGCTTCCGACTCTGCGCCGCACTTGTCCGCGTGCCGGCCGGCGCGCGTTCTGGAGATCCATGGCCCCCTCCTCCTTCGGACGTCTTTCGGTTCATGGCGCAAGATGGGGAAGAAAAGGGCAATGCCGAGTGAAGTTTGCGAGCATCCGGCCTCGTTGACTGCCATCGGGCCATGTGAAAAAGTTCACAATCGATGCCTTCGAGTTTCCTGCCGATCCTTGTCCTCATGGTCGTCGCGGTGGGAATCGCCGGAATCATCCTGCTCCTCTCCGCGCTGCTCGGCCCCAAGTTGAGGACCCGCGCGAAGCTGTCCACTTACGAGAGCGGCGTGCCGCTGCTCGACGCCTCCCACAAACGCATCTCCATCAAGTTCTTCGTCATCGCCATGATCTTCATCCTCTTCGACGTCGAGATCGCGTTCCTCTACCCCTGGGCTCTGGCCTACCGGACGGATCCGGTTCCCATGCTCGCCGAGATGCTCCTCTTCCTGGCGGTCCTGGCGGTGGGTTACGCCTACATCTGGAAAAAAGGAGCTTTCGATTGGTGAGCCATCTCCGCTACGGCGTCTCGTCGGCGGGCGAGCCGAAAACCTTCCCGCCGGAGGCCTTGAAGCGGATCGATGCGATCCTCGCGCGCTATCCCACCAAGCAGGCGGCGCTCCTGCCGGTCCTCTGGGTGGCGCAGGAGACCTGGGGCTGGATCTCCAAGGAGGCGGCCGAGGAGGTGGCCCGCATCCTCGGCCTCCCCCCCGCGCACGTGGACGGGGTGCTCACCTTTTATACAATGTATAACTTGTATCCGGTCGGGACGCACCTCCTGCAGTTCTGCACCTCGATCTCCTGCCACCTGGCGGGGGCCGAGCGGCTGGCCGAGCGTTGCCAGAAGCGCCTGGGCGTCGGATATGGCGAGACAACGGCGGACGGCCTCTTCACCCTGATGGAAGTCGAGTGCCTCGCCGGGTGCGACCGCGCTCCCTCCTTGATGGTCAACGACACGTACCACGAGCCTATGGACGAGGCGAAGCTCGACCGGCTCTTGGACGAGCTCGGCGGGAGCAAGGGCTAGATGATGCGCCTCGGAAGACTCGTCGGGTCAGATCTTGCGTGTCGCGAGAAGGCGCACCGGCGCTCCGGAGATTCCCCGCGGGGACACGCGGCGGCCCTCGCGATCTCGGAGAGGGGCCTTCCCTGGCCGCCGCTCCGCGAAATCGCTGCAAGGGAATCCTCGACACGAGCCTCGATCCGGCCATGCAGACCTGCGATTTCGAGGGTCCCCGCGGGAAATCCCTCCGCGCCGGAGCTCGCGGCACGGCAGGAGCCCCGGAGGCGGGGCCGCCTCCCGGAGGAGGCGATGAATGAGGAGCAAGGACGAAAGCGTCTGAAGAAGAAGCAAGACTGCGACGAACGATACAACGACGGCGCCATTCGTTCCGCAGCCAGCGAGCCGGCGCGTGCCGACCAAGGAGGCGGACCCGGCTCCGGGGCGGTTCTGTGCGGAGATTCGTTGGGAAACGTGTAGATGCCTTCCGAGAAGATCCTCCTAGCCCGTGTCGGCCGCAAGGACTCCCGCGCAATCGACACCTACGTCCAGGATGGCGGCTACAAAGCGCTGCAGACCGTGCTCACCTCCGGATGGACGCCGGAAAAGCTGACCGAAGAGGTCAAGAAATCGGGCCTTCGCGGCCGCGGCGGCGCGGGCTTTCCGACCGGCGTGAAGTGGGGCTTCGTGCCCAAGGACACCAAGGGGAAGCCGGTCTACCTCCTCTGCAACGCCGACGAGTCCGAGCCCGGCACCTTCAAGGACCGCCTCCTGATGGAGGAGGATCCCCACCAGGTCATCGAGGGGATCATTCTCTCGGCCTACGCTCTGAAGTGCCGCGACGCCTACATCTACATCCGCGGCGAGTTTTACCTGGGCGCGCGAATCTTGAACGCCGCGATCGCCGAGGCTTATGCCAAGGGATTTCTGGGCAAGAACATTCTGGGGTCGGGCTATGACCTCGATCTGACCGTCCACCGCGGCGCGGGCGCCTACATCTGCGGCGAAGAGACCGGTCTGATCGAGAGCCTGGAAGGCAAGCGGGGCCAGCCCCGCATCAAGCCTCCCTTCCCCGCGGTCCACGGCGTTTTCGGCTGCCCCACGATCGTCAACAACGTCGAGACGCTCGCCTGCGTCGTCCACATCGTCAACCGCGGCGCCGAGTGGTTCGCCAAGATCGGGCGCAATGAGAAGAACAGCGGGCCCAAGCTCTACTGCCTCTCCGGACACGTCGTGCGCCCCGGCGTCTACGAGGCGCCGATGGGCCTGCAGATGAAGGAGCTCCTCTTCGGGGGCGACTTCGGGCAGGGAATGAAAGGTGGGAAGAAGGTCAAGGCCGTCATCCCCGGCGGCGCTTCGGCGGCGATGCTGACCGCCGCGGAGATCGAGGACTGTCCCCTCGACTTCGACGGCGTGGCGGCGAAGGGATCCATGCTGGGGTCCGCCGCCATCATCGTCATGAACGAGGACACCTGCATCGTCGACGCGGCGCAGAACCTCTCCAAGTTTTTCTCTCACGAGTCGTGCGGACAGTGCACGCCGTGCCGGGAAGGCACGCCCTGGCTGCTCAAGGTTCTGACCAGGATCGAGGAAGGGAAGGGGCGCTACGAGGACATCGACCTCCTGGAGAAGATCTCCAACCAGATGGCCAACGGCATGACCATCTGCGTCTTCTCCGACGCCGCGATCGCCCCCGTCCTTTCCTCGGTCGGCAAGTTCCGCGACGAGTTCCGCCATCACGTCGAGCAGAAGCGCTGCCTGGTCGGACCGCGAGCGGCGGCCCGGGAGCTGGTGACAGTTTGAGCGGCCGCTCGACGCGGCCGGAAATGAGCGGGGGAACGTTGGTGAAAGCTTTCACTCCCTCAAAATCGGCGAGTGCCCGAGAGAGCCTCCCGTGAGCAGTAGCCCGGCGCCGCCCAAGGACACCTTCACCATCGTCTTCGACGGCAAGCCGATCGAGGTCCCCAAGAACATCAACCTGATCGAGGCCGCCAAGCTCGCGGGGATCGAGATCCCCCACTTCTGCTTCCACCCGCGGCTCTCGGTGGTCGGTCAGTGCCGCATGTGCCTGGTCGAGATCGAAGGCATCCCCAAGATCCAGGCCGCCTGCACCACGCCGTTGAAGGAGGGCCTCCAGGTCAAGACGCAGACGGAAAAGGTCGTCCAGTCCCGCGCCGCCAACATGGAGTTCCTGCTCATCAACCATCCGCTGGACTGCCCGATCTGCGACCAGGCCGGCGAGTGCAAGCTCCAGGACAACTCGTTCGGCTACGGCGACCAGCGCTCCCGCTACGACGAGCGCAAGCGCCAGTACCAGGGCTTCGACCGGACCATGATCGGGCCGCATGTCGTCGCGGACATGACGCGCTGCATCCAGTGCACGCGCTGCATCCGTTTCTGCCAGGAGATCGCCGGGACGAGCGAGTTGACGTTCCTCGACCGGGGCGGCAGGACGCTCGTCTGGACTCACGACGGCAAGCCTCTGGCCAACGACTGGTCCGGCTGCGCCGCCGACGTCTGCCCGGTGGGCGCCCTGACGGTCAGGGAATTCCGTTTCCGCAGCCGCGTCTGGTATCTCCAGAAGGCCCGCTCGGTCTGCCCGGGCTGCAACGTCGGCTGCAACATCTCGATCGAAAACCGCAACTCCGTGGTTTACCGGTTCCTCCCGCGCTTAAACCCGGAGGTCAACGATTACTGGCTCTGCGACCACGGCCGCTTTCTCTCGGAGAGCCTGAACCTGCGGGACATCGAGAAGGCGACGAGCCGCGACGGGGACAAGG
>DATFTF010000286.1:0-3992 GCA_035262245.1 Thermoanaerobaculia bacterium | reverse complement strand
ATCCCCGAGTCGCTCTACGAGGCGGCGCGGCTGGACGGAGCGAATTCGTGGCAGATCTTCCGTCGAATCACGCTGCCGCTGCTCGCGCCGACGTTCCTGTTTCTCGGAGTGATCACCGCCATCGGCTATTTTCAGTTCTTCGCCGAGCCCTACGTGATGACGAGCGGAGGCCCGCTGAACGCCACGCTCTCCATGGGCCTGCTGATGTACAAGCAGGGCTTCCGCTGGTGGAACATGGGCTACGCGGCGGCGATCTCCTTCGTTCTCTTCCTGATCATCCTGGCCGTCTCTCTCGTCCAGTTCGCTCTGGCCGGACGGAAGAACGCATGAGACGCCGCGGCGGCTCCCTCCTCCTCCACGCCGCGCTCGCCGCCGGCGCGGCCCTCACGCTGGCGCCTCTTCTCTGGATGATCTCCGCCTCCTTCATGAGTCCCGGAGAGGCCAACTCCGTTCCGCCGCCGCTCCTGCCCGCGCGGGCCACGATCCAGAACTACCGGGAGCTCTTCACCCGCCTCTCGCTGGGACGCGCCTTCGGCAACAGCCTTCTCCTGGCCTCCGCGGTGACCGTCGTCTCCCTGCTCCTGAACGGCATGGCCGGCTACGCCTTCGCCAAGCTCCGTTTCGCCGGGCGCGACCGCCTCTTTCGCGCGCTCCTGGCGGCCATGGTCGTGCCCACGCCGGTGGCGATGTTGCCCCTGTTCCTTCTCCTGAGATCGATGGGACTGGTCAACACCTATGCAGGCGTCGTCCTGCCGGCCGGGGCGACGATCCTCGGCATTTTTCTCGTTTACCAGTTTGCGCGGGCGCTTCCCGACGATCTTCTCGACGCCGCGCGGCTGGAAGGGGCCGGAGAGTGGACGATCTTCCGGCGCATCGTCCTGCCGCTCTTAAAACCCGTGCTCGCCACGCTCGGCATCGTGACGTTTCTCTCGACCTGGAACGACTTCCTGTGGCCTCTGGTCGTCCTGACCGGCGAGTCGCGCTACACGCTTCCGGTGGCCCTGGCGATCCTGTCGGGAGAGCACGCCCAGGACACCGAGCTGATGATGGCCGGATCGGTCCTGACGGTCCTGCCGGTCCTGATCCTCTTCCTCGCCCTGCAGCGCTCGTACATCTCCGGAATCCTGATCGGTGGCGTGAAGGAGTGAAGGTCGCGAATGGGAGCGGAGTGAGAGGAACCGGCGGCAGAGCCGCGGCGCTCCTCTTCATCGCGGCGGCCTGCGCGCTCCTCGGTGTCTCGGCCGCCGCGCCGGAATCACCGGAGGCGATCGACGACTTCGAGAGCATCGCGGCCTGGAAGGCGGCGCCCTCGGCGGGCGTGAAGCTCGAGCTCTCGAGCGCCGAAGGGATCCATGGCAGGGCGCTCCGGCTCGATTTCGATTTCGCCGGTCGCGCCGGATGGGCGGCGGCCCGCCGCTCCCTCGATCTCGACCTGCCTGAAAACTACGAGCTGTCGTTCGCCGTCCGCGGGGCGGCGCGCGCCAACGACCTGGAGATCAAGCTCGTCGACTCCTCGGGCGAGAACGTCTGGTGGTCGGTGCGCCGCGACTTCGAGCCTCCCTCTTCCTGGTCCACAGTGCGCATCAAGAAGCGGCACTTGACCTTCGCCTGGGGTCCCGCGGGAGGAGGAGAGATCCGGCACGCCGCCGCGATCGAGCTCACGGTGACGGCGCGCGCGGGCGGTTCGGGGTGGATCGCATTCGATGACTTGACGCTGACGCCCCTGCCTCCACCCGGCCCTCCCGCTCATCCCCCGATCCTGACCGCATCCGCGGCGCAGCCCGGCTTCGAGGCGCCGCGCGCGATGGACGGCGATCCCGCGACCGCTTGGGAGACCGCAGGGGCCGGGCCCGCCTGGATCCAGATCGACTTCGGAGAGCGCCGTGAATTCGGCGGCCTGACGATCGAGTGGGAACCCAGGCGCTTCGCGCGCCGCTACCAGGTCGCCATCTCCGAGGACGGCGCCGCCTGGACGACCGCCCGAACCGTGGAGGACGGAAACGGCGGGCGCGACGATCTGTATCTGCCGGAGTCCGACGCCCGGTACGTCCGGCTCGACCTCGCCCCGGACCCATCCTCACCCGGCTTCGCCATCCGTGAGATCGTTGTGCAGCCGCTTTCCTTTTCCGAATCGCCCAACGTGTTTTTCGAGGCCATCGCGCGCGGGGCGCCGCGCGGAGCCTATCCGCGGTCGTTTTCCGGCGAGCAGTCGTACTGGACGGTCGTGGGTGTCGACGGGGACACGGAGAACGCTCTTCTGTCCGAAGACGGGGCGGTCGAGCGGCGTAAGGGCTCTTTCTCCGTCGAGCCGTTTCTGCTCCTCGACGGGAAGCTGGCCACGTGGGCCGACGCCGAGATCTCTCATTCCCTGAAGGAAGGGGACCTGCCGATCCCGACCGTGACGTGGCGGCTCCGCGCCGCGAAGCTCGCGATCACCGCGCTCGCCGACGGGCTGGCGGGCCGATCCTCGCTTCGCATGCGCTATCGGATCTCCAACCCGCAGCCGCAGCCGCTCCACGGCCGCCTGTATCTCGCGATCCGTCCGTTCCTGGTCGATCCGCCGACGCAGTTCCTGAACGGTCCGGGCGGCGCCACGCCCATCCGAGAGATCGCCCGGGATGGGACGGCGGTGGTGGTCGGCGGCGAGCGCGTCGTCTTTTCGCAAACGCGCCCTTCCGGCTTCGGCGCGGCCCCCTTCGACCAGGGTCCGATCACCGAATTTCTCGCGCGGGGAGGGTTGCCGCGTGCGGCGTCGGTCCGGGACGGTTTCGGCTACGCCAGTGCCGCCCTGGCGTTCGATCTCGAAGTCCCGGCCGGGGCCAGCCAGGACGTCATCCTTCGGCTTCCGATCCACACCGGCGCGCCGGAGCCTGGCGGCGATTCCCGCACTTCCTTTCAACACAGCCTGGAGGCCGTCTCGCGGACCTGGCGCAGCAAGCTCGGCCGCGTCGTCCTCATCGGTCCCGAGCAGGTCCGGACGCTCGCGCGCATCGTCCGCACCAATCTTGCCTACGCCTTGATCGAGCGGGACGGTCCGGCCTTGCGCCCCGGCACGCGCTCGTACGCCCGTTCCTGGATCCGCGACGGCGCGTTGATCGCGCAAGGTCTTCTTCGCCTGGGACAGCCGGACGTCGCGCGCGCCTACGCCGAATGGTTCGCCCCATTTCAGGATCCCGACGGCAGGGTTCCCTGCTGCGTCGACCGGCGGGGCGCCGATCCGGTTCCCGAGAACGACAGCCACGGGGAGCTTCTCTTTCTGATCGGCGAAGTCGAACGGTTCACGGCAGACCGCGCCTTTCTGGACCGGATGCTGCCGCACGCGGAGCGCGCCGTGGCCTACATCGACCGGCTCCGCCAGACCCGTCGCACCGAGGCGTTTCGCGAGAGCGGCAAGCTCCCCTTCTTCGGCCTCCTTCCCGAATCGATCAGCCACGAGGGCTACTCCGCCAAACCCGTCCATTCGTACTGGGACGACTTCTGGGCGCTCACGGGCCTGCGCGAAGCGGCGGCGGTTGGCGCCGCGGCGAACCGCCGGGATCTCGCGCGGAACTGGACGGCAATCGCAGACGAGTTCGAGCGCGATCTTCTGGCCTCGCTCGCCCGCACCATCGCGTCACGCGGCCTCGACTACGTGCCCGGGTCGGCGGAGCTCGCGGATCTCGATCCAACCTCGACGACGATCGCTCTCGATCCGGCGGGCCTGGCGGACCGTTTGCCGCAACCGCAGCTGACCAACACCTTCGAGCGATACTCTTCGGAGCTCCAGCGCCGCATCACGCCGGGCGCCGCGTGGGACGCCTATACGCCGTACGAGTCTCGCATGATCGGCGCCTTCGTGCGGCTGCGATGGCGCAACCGGATCCCCGCGCTGCTCGATTTCTTCCTCGCCGGCCGCCGCCCTGCCGCCTGGAACCAGTGGGCGGAAGTCGTCGGACGCGAGGTGAGGAAACCGCGCTTCGTCGGGGACATGCCGCATGCCTGGGCCGGCGCGG